>NZ_JRAR01000031.1:0-48343 GCF_000768935.1 Porphyromonas sp. COT-290 OH860
GTGCGGATACCTCGCCAATCAACGCAAGCATTGATTTGGCGGAGAAAGGAGTGCTTCATACGGTCGCGACGAACCTGAGTATATACTTGTAGGAAGCTTGGAGCTGGTTCGGTTGGTTTGGTTGCCATGTCGATACAGTTAATTACATACTAAAGATAGTAATTATAGTTAGAGGCTTGATTATCGAAACTTTAGGTCGAGGTCGGACTCAGAGAGTGTGACGATAATTCGGTCGCCTAGGGGAGTTAGGTTGGGATCCGTTGTGGCAAAAAGCTTCGCCAATAAGTCGTCTACCTCCTTGCGATCTTGGGGGATTGTACTCTGGTGAGCATTCGCTTGAGCCATCAAGATAGCTAAGTGTTCGGTTAGATATTCACTTCCTGCTTGTCCAGTTTCAAGGCAGTCCGAGAGCAGCAGCCTTAGTATTTCTGTTGCTTCATTGACAATACAGCTTGGTGCGGCTGTGATGGTGTATTCGCCTGCCTCAGTTTCTTCGAGGGCAAACCCTAGGGTAGCTAGATCGTCTATAATCTCTTGTGCCAATGTATATTCCTGCTGAGTTAGAGTGAGAGCCTCTGGGAACATAACTTGCTGAACTTCTAGACTCGAGCAGGTGAGATCTTGTGTATACCTCTCGTACAGCACCCGCACTTGTGCTCTGCGGTAGTCTATTAGAGCAAGATTTCGTCTTAGGGAGGTAACGATGTAGCGACCTTTGTAGATGAAGTAGCCTGAGGAGGTAGTCTCTTGGGTTGTACTCATCTCTTTGTGTGTGAATAGTTCCTGTGTGTGGTCACCTTGCGATGTATGTCCTTGGAGTGGAGCTGTAGTACTGGCTTCGAAGCTAGCACTTAGGTCAGCCCAATCAATGTCGTAGGAGTTGGGCTGTGGATTCGGATTGGGAGAAGGTATTGGAGGAACGGAGTTGTTGGGGCCGATGAAAACACGTCGCCCGTAGCTGGTCGCAGTATTAGAGGTATAGTTAGAGCCTGAAGATGTTGGTGGTACTTGATCTTTGCGACCTGTGTAAGTTGGGATCTCAACAATAGACGGATTGTCGAAGTCGATGATGGGGACTGCAGCATGGGCACTGAGAGCCTCACGGACTAAGCTCTTGATCATTTGCCAGATGAACTGCTCATCAACGAAGCGTATCTCTGTTTTAGTCGGATTGATATTGACGTCGATATTCTCCGGTGGGAGCGTGAAGTAGATGAAGTAATTGGGCTGATGACCTACGGGTACGAGATTTTCGTAGGCAAGACTTATAGCCTTGTGGAAGTAGGGGTGCTTCATAAAGCGATTGTTCACGAAGAAGAATTGCTGTGCTCCAGACTTCCTTGCTCCAGCTGGCTTGCCTACATAGCCTTGTATCGTGAGAGTCCTACTCTCATAGTTGATTGGGAGCAGATCTTTCTCTAGTCGTTTGCCCCCGAGCCTAAGGATGCGATCCTTTAGCCCGGAAGCGGGAAGGTCGATACTTAGGTTGCCGTCTTTGTATAGCGACATGGCTACTTGCGGATTGACCAAAGCCACGCGCTCAAACTCCGTAATGATTGCCTTGTGCTCTCTGTCGCTAGACTTGAGGAAGCGTCTGCGAGCGGGCGTGTTGAAGAAAATATCTTTGACCCTAATAGAAGTGCCAGAGGGTGTGACGCAGGGCTGTACGGACTGCACTTGAGAGCCAGAGATAAAGAGCTCTGTCCCTAGGTCGCTATCGGCCGTACGGGTCCGGAGCTCCACTTGGGCGATTGCTGCGATTGCCGCGAGGGCTTCTCCACGGAAGCCCATGGTTATGAGCCGACCGAGGTCGTCGGCGGTACTAATCTTAGAGGTCGCATGCTTCTCAAAAGCCATACGAGCATCAGTAGGGCTCATGCCTCGCCCATTGTCTATCACGTGAATGTAGGCCTTGCCTCCGTCGGCTACTTCTAGTTGTATAGAAGTAGAGCCAGCATCAATAGAGTTCTCTAGCAACTCTTTGACAACATAGGAAGGAGCCGGAGCCACCTCGCCAGCCGCTATTTGGTTGGCAATTGTTTCGGGAAGTAGTCTTATGATGTCACTCATCGCAGGAAGTACCAGAGAACAAAACCTAAACCGAGGAGTACAAGCATGAGCTTAATCATACGCCTAGCACGTTCCTCGGAGTCTATTCCTCTCTGATGTTGGCGCATCAGATGCTCTGTGCCGTGGTGGAAAGCTCCACGTATTCGCTCCTCTCTAGCCTCGCTATGTGTGGCCAGAGGGAGCTCGTCTTGAGTTTCCGTTGTGGCTTCCTCTAGTTCTCCTTCAATTTCTCCGTTGGCAATGAGCTCACGTTTGATGCGCTCGACTCGTTTGTTGAGCTCCTCCTTACGAGGATCCCAGTAGATGGGCTTATGCTCAAATCCTCGGGGGCGTCTTTGCTTGTAAAAGGATTGTATAGCCATGATAGATTCGTCCAGTTTTGAGATTTATCTGTTTGAGCTATGCCCTCATCTTCTTCCTTGGGGCGTAGGACATATTCGTAGGTGGGAGGAGTACCCTGATTGGATTCTTTTTGTTTGGTACGAGCCTCCTCTTGTTGCTTTAGTCGGTCAGCTTCTTTTTGTTCATATTCTTCGTAGGCTCTCAGTGCAGCCTTGGCTCCGCTGAAGCGTTTAAGACTAGCTAGTGTATAGCCTCTACTAGTATCTATAGAAGTCGTGTCCTTGGGTTGAGTGATCACATTTAGTGGCGATTTTGGGCGTCGTTCATCTGCCCAGTCGAATCCTTCAAGGCGATTGACCTCTGCCCCTTGAGCCATAGACATTGGGTAGAGTTTGCCGTGTGCCTCTCCTTGCCAATGTGCCTTTTGGAGTACGCCAGAGTCAAGAAATACTTGCATTTGCTTACTTGTTATTCGATTGAGACCGTTGTACTGGTTGGTCTTATCGTCTTTCATGTAGAAAATCGACTCAACATCACCCGTAACATTAATTTGCTTGAGTGTAGAGTCTACAATGTAGGCCCTGAGGTTGGATCCTCGTAGCTGGTTGTAGTACTCAGGTGCATCGGGCATCTGCTCTATCGAGAATGTGTTACCGATCACATCAACGTAGTCAAACTGTTGGTTTGATAGATGGAATAGGATTGTGTCGCCCGAGAGCTGGCGTGACCCGCTCCACATGATAGGCTTTCGGTAGAACGCTAGTATTGAGTCTATCGATACATAGGTCATAGAGTCAGCCAGAGCTTGCACGTCGGTTTTGTAGATGCGTACATTGTGATAGGCTCTGATAAGTCTGGTCAGAGAGTCTGGCTGCTGATCTATCTCTTCGCTTCTGCGTTGCAGTTGGTTGGCTCTGATACTATCTGGTAGAGGAGTGCTTATAAGCTCTAGGGTATCTGCGCCGATATAGAGGCTATCTTTTTGGGAATAATCCAAAATATAGGATCGAGATGTGGCGAAAGCATAGTTGCGCTTATTCTCAAAGTATCCGTAGTCCCCGTATAGGTTTGCCTTTTGTAGAGTGTCCATAAGTTCCATTTTGCCAAAGGCCTCGCCATACTGGGTGGTGCCGTCGTAGTAGATAGAGTCCCCTGTCATGCTACGACTCCCCGAGCGTACCATTGACCTATCTAGTAGTATGCCCACATCTTCGTTGAGATCATAGACCCCACGCTGCGAAACAATGGTTCCAGAATCTGCTTTGATGAGGGTTTCGCCATCGAAGCGAGCGATGCGAGAGTGCGTATTATAGTAGAGAGTCTGAGTAGTCATTTCTGTACTATCATTGTACAGCCTGACGTCGTTTCTAAACTCAGCATCGTTCGTCGTGGGGTTAAATTGACCGTAAACTGAAGTAAGGGTATTCTGTTGATCCACTACACTGCCCCCTTCATAGTAGTAAGCCATATTGGCAACTCGGTCGTAGTCTAGCACGTCTGTATAGACAGTCGTATTTGGTTTGTCTAGCTTAACGTTTTCTCTGAGCTGGGCTAGCTTCGTCCGCCCATCGTAGTAGAGGTACTTGGCGTATATGTTGATCGTATCGGCCTGTACCATATGGACATTACCGAATGCTTCGAAAGTTTGGTCTGTGTCATTGAGATAGGCGCTATCGCAAGTCATTATTGCATTGCCGTGGCGGAATGACACATCTCCGATGAGCCTCTGTACTCCGGGGCGATACTGAGCGTCGTAAGTCAATAGGTTCGCATGCTCGAGAATGATCTTGGAGGACTGGCCTTTGTTTTTATTGTCGTTGGGTAGCTGATCCCAAGGCAACATAGCATAAGGTTTACTAACCATAGCACTCAAACCAAGATAACCACTGCCGAGAGATAGTACGGCAGTGGCTAGTGCTAGATATTTGGTTTTAGAGCTTGCTTTCATTTATTCCTTTTCGCGTACCCAACCTGGATAACGGAAGGTACAGTCTGCATAGTGGGAGTGGATGACGATTGGGGTTTCTTGCTGCTTGCGTCTGATCCACTCGTCAATGACACGCTCACGCTTCTGAGCCAGAGCCATCGCTTTAATGGTTCGGAAGTCCGTATTCATATTCGCCAAATGCTCTTCGTGTACCGCTTTTAGGCGGATCACCACGACCTCCTGCTGGCCATTGGGAAGCCTTTGGACGAATGGCTTGGAGATCTCTCCTTGCTTTAGTTCGTATGCTACTTTGGCGATGTCCTGTGGCAGGTCTTCGTAGCGGAAACTAGCAGATCCTTCAAACTCGCTTTCCTGATTTCTATTAGTCATCAGTCCACCATTGTTGTGAGTGTCTTTGTCGTCCGAATAGGCTTCTGCGGCTTGTGCAAAGGTAAGCTTGCCTTCGTTGATGTAGTTGCAGATTGAGTCTAGCCGTAGTGTGGCCTCGGTAAGTGCATCGCTATTTGGGATAGGACGCATCAAGATATGTCGGAAGTTGACCATATCTCCGCGCTTCTCTACCAGCTGTACGATATGGTAGCCTTCTTCTGTCTTGATAATTTGGGAGGCACGCTTGGGGTCGCTTAGGTTGAAGACAACATTTGCAAACTCTGGCTCAAGCGAGGCCTTGCCTACGAGGCCATATTCCCCGCCTTGAATGGCAGTGCGGTTATCCTCTGAGTACAGACGCGCTAGCGTAGTGAATTCTTGAGTGCCATTGTTTATTTGCTCTGCATACTCTCTAAGACGAGCCTTGATGCGGTCTATCTCTGCTAGGTTAATCTTGGGTTTGATGCTGATCTTTTCTACCTCTACCATTTTGGGAATGAAGGGGAGGCTGTCTGCAGGGATAATAGAGAAAAACTGCCTGATCTCGGACGGGGACACTTGTACGTTGCGAGTGATATTCTGTTGCATTGCACGTACAATCTCATTATTCCTAATCTGAATACGCTCATCCTCCTTGATTTGGCTGAGCTTCTTGTTGAAGTATTCTTCTAGCTTCTCCTTGGATCCTACCTGAGCGATTGCATTCTCCACCCACATATCTACATAGCGGTTTACTTGTTGCTCGCCTACCTCAATGCTGTCGATCTTAGCTTGATTGAGGAAGAGCTTCTGTACGGCGATTTGCTCAGGTATGAAGCAGTCGGGGTTACCATCGAAACGAACACCTTCACTCCTAAGACGTAGCTTCTGGAACTCGATGTCTGATAGCAGAATGGGTTCTCCACCAACCATCCAAACGACCTCGTCGGCCACATTTTTCTGCGCCTTTAGTTCATAGGGAGGCCACAGCGAGCCTGTAAATATGGTCAGCGTTAGCGCTACTATCTTTTTATTCATTATGTACTATGTCCTAAGAGTTGTTGTTCAACCACTATATCAACGGATAAATCCCTAGCCTTGGTATGTGCGGCTAGTTGGCCATCTCGGAGAGGAACTTGATACGCACGAGGCGAACTTCCTCCTCTGTGTAGTCATCTCCTAGCTCTGCGAGAGCCTCCTCGAGTGAGTCGGTTGTAGACTCCTTGAAGTATTCATAGATATCCTCCATGTGTTCCTCGTCCATCACATCAAGAATGAAGTAGGTGATGTTGATGCGTGTACCAGAGTAAACGATAGCTTCAATCTCCGATAGTAGCACATCAAAATCTAAACCGTGGCTGATGGCAATATCATCTAGGGCGACTTTGCGGTCGATCTGCTGGATGATGGTCACCTTCATCTTGCTCTTGTTGGGGAGGGTGCGTACTCGGAGGTCTTCTGGACGCTCGATGTCGTTGTCCTCTACGTGGCGTTTGATGACGTCGAGGAACTGCTGTCCGTAGCGAGCTGCCTTACCTGCCCCAACGCCTGGTATGTTTTGCAACTCGTCCATCGTGATCGGATAGAATGTCGCCATCGCCTCGAGGGAGATGTCTTGAAAGATCACGTAGGGTGGTACCTGATTTTGCTGTCCCATCTTCTTGCGCAAATCTTTCATGATTGCGAATAGTACTGGGTCTGCTGCACCTCCAGATTCGCCAGCTTGGCCACGTGGCTCGTCGCTCTCGTCTATCTCTTCCGACTCGTCTACGATCACGAAGCTTGTGGGCTTCTTGAGGAACTTCTTGCCCGCAGCCGTGATCTTGAGTAGTCCGTAGGTCTCCACGTCCTTCTCGATGTAGCCCGATACAAGGGCTTGGCGAATTACATTGTTCCATACGGTAGCATCATGTTCCTGACCGATACCGAAGCAGTCGAGGTCCTCATGCTTGAAGGACTCAATGTCCGAGTTGGTTTCTCCTCGCAGGATTTTGATGACGTAGTCTGTGTTGAACTTTTCTTTGAGTGTACCTATGACTTCTAATAGGCTTAATAGCAATTCTCTAGCTTCCACTTTGTTTTTAGGTGCCAAACAATTATCACAACATTCGCAATTTTCGTGTGGATATTTCTCCCCGAAGTAATTGAGTAGTAGTACTCGCCTACAGATACTGGACATGGCATAGTCCGCCGTTTCGCTCAGAAGCTGGCGAGCTATCTCTTGATCTGCTACGGGTTTGCCACGCATCAGCTTGTCCATCTTATCTAGGTCTTCTTGGCAGAAGTAGGCAATGCAATGCCCCTCTCCACCATCTCTGCCGGCACGACCAGTCTCCTGATAGTACCCCTCTAGACTCTTGGGCATATCGTAATGGATAACGTAGCGCACATCTGGCTTGTCGATCCCCATCCCGAAGGCAATAGTCGCTACAATGACATCAATCTCTTCGCTTAGAAAAGCATCCTGATTCTCAGAGCGCTCTTTGGCGTCTAGACCCGCATGATAGGGGCGTGCCTTAATACCATTGGCTTGGAGAACCTGTGCAAATGTAGTAACCTTATTTCGACTCATACAATAGACAATACCACTTTTTTTAGGGTGGGCAAGAATGAACTTGACGATATCTTTGTCTATATCTGCTTGTTTAGGTTTGATCTGGTAAAAGAGATTTTCTCGATTGAAAGAACTTTTGAATATTTCAGCTCCTTCAATCCCTAGGTTTTTGAGGATATCGTGCCCAACTTTTGGTGTGGCAGTAGCGGTTAGGGCAATGATTGGCCTGAGGTTGATTTCGGACACAATGCTACGTATACGGCGATATTCTGGTCGGAAGTCATGTCCCCATTCCGAGATACAGTGTGCCTCGTCTACGGCATAGAACGATACGGCTACCTCTCGCAAAAACTCCACATTCTCTTCCTTAGTCAGTGACTCTGGGGCTACGTAGAGCAGCTTGGTGTGTCCGTTTCTGACATCTTGCTTTACTTCTTCTAGTCGCCCTTTGGTTAGAGAGGAGTTGATGAAGTGTGCCACACGATCATCTCCGCAGAAGCCTCTCATCGCATCAACTTGGTTTTTCATCAATGCGATTAGTGGTGATATTACCACGGCTGTACCATCAAGGAGCATAGCTGGTAACTGGTAGCACAGGCTCTTTCCTCCTCCTGTAGGCATTAGGACGAATGTGTCCTTGCCTGCCATAATGCTCTCTATGATTGCTTCCTGATTGCCCTTAAATTGGTCGAAACCAAAGTATTTCTTTAGGGCTACTCGCAATTCCTTATTAGCTTCTCCTTCCATTGGGATTCGTCGTTTTGGTAATCAATGACAGAGTCGATCGTACGGATATTTGAGAGATACTCGACCGATCGTTTATAGACTTTGTTCGTATTTCTGCTTGGCATATTCTCGATCTATGACAATGCTTGCTCCTGCCTCGGTTGGCATATCAAACATTGTGTCGATCATAATGGCCTCTACGATTGATCTAAGACCACGAGCTCCTAGCTTTTGTTCCATAGTACGCTCTACGATGTAGTTGAGCGCATCTTCCGAGAAGGAGAGCTTAACGCCGTCCATGTCAAAGATCTTCTGATACTGTTTGATGATCGCATTCTTTGGCTCCGTCAGGATCATGCGTAGCGTTTCGGCTCTCAATGGATGCAGGTAGGTAATAACAGGCAGACGGCCGATAATCTCTGGGATCAAACCAAAGCTCTTGAGGTCACGAGCATCAACGTATTTGAGAAGCTCCTCGGCTTCCTTGTGTGCCATCTTTTGCCCGGGACTATTATAGCCTACCACACGAGTATTGAGTCTCTGCGCTATTTTGCGCTCGATACCATCGAAAGCTCCAGCGCAAATGAAGAGGATCTGGGTTGTATCTACAGGGATCATCTTTTGCTCGGGGTGTTTACGCCCTCCCTGTGGTGGCACATTGACTACCGCTCCCTCTAGAAGCTTGAGCATTCCTTGCTGCACTCCTTCGCCACTCACATCACGTGTGATGGAGGGGTTATCTCCCTTGCGAGCTATTTTGTCAATCTCGTCAATGAATACGATCCCTCGCTGAGCAGCCTCTACATCGTAGTCGGCTGCTTGTAGCAGGCGAGTAAGGATATTCTCAATATCCTCTCCCACATAGCCTGCTTGGGTAAGTGTCGTGGCATCTACGATAGCGAATGGCACGTTGAGTAGTTTGGCGATTGTTTTGGCTAGGAGTGTTTTCCCCGTACCAGTAGGGCCAAGCATCAAGATGTTGCTCTTCTCAATCTCGACGTCGTCTGCCTTGCTAGTAGCCTGCTCAAGGCGCTTGTAGTGGTTGTAGACAGCCACCGAGAGATAGCGCTTGGCTTCGTCTTGCCCCACTACATATTTATCTAGATGATCCTTGATCGCCTTGGGTTTGGGTAAGCTAGAGCGATCAAACTGCTCCGTCTGCTGATACTCTCTGAGTGCTTCCTTGAGTGCGGACGAACAGAGGTCAATGCAGTTGGGGCAGATTGAGGCATTCATTCCTCTGAGTAGAGCACCAGCGGGCTGTGGTTCGCCGCAGAAGTCACAGACGAGATTCTTTTTAGCCATTGCTGCGCACCTCCTTGCTAAGTACTCGGTCGATCATGCCGTACTCCAGAGCCTCTGGTGCTGTCATCCAGTAGTCACGATCGCTATCTCTCTCTACATCTTCGAAGGGCTTGCCTGAGTGCTTGGAAATAATCTCGTAGAGCTCTTTTTTGACCTTGAGAATCTCCCTGGCAGCGATCTCGATGTCGCTAGCCTGCCCTTGTATGCCTCCTAGGGGTTGGTGAGTCATGACGCGAGAGTGAGGCAAGGCAAAGCGTTTGCCTTTGCTCCCAGCCACGAGGAGTACAGAAGCCATAGAGGCAGCCATACCCGTACAGATAGTGCTCACGTCCGAGCCGATGTACTGCATCGTGTCGTAGATACCGTAGCCTGCATAGACAGAGCCACCGGGTGAGTTGATATAGATGGAGATATCCTTGCCGGGGTCGCTACTATCTAGGAATAGCAGCTGTGCTTGGATCACATTGGCCGTATAGTCATTGATCTGTGTCCCTAGGAAGATGATTCTGTCCATCATCAGACGAGAGAAGACGTCCATTTGGGCTACATTGAGGTGTCGCTCCTCAATGATTGTTGGTGAGATGTAGCTACTTTGTAGATTCATGTAGCTCTCTAGGGCTAGGGTATTTAATCCCAGATGCCCCGTTGCATATTTCTTAAATTCGTTCATACTATATTCTTGATAATAAGCCCTTGTACCCTCTCGGGGGGCAAGGACTTCAAACAAAGATAATAATAATTTGTCTTCATCTGGCAAATCAAAACTTATAGAACTCGTCCATAGAGATTAATGACATGTGTTAACTAGTTTGTGCAAAGACAAGGGGCTGTGTCGAAATTCAATCTCGACACAGCCCCTTTTAGGTGTTTCAGAATGCCCAAAATGCAAGATGCTAAGACAGAAGCTGACGACGAAGTCCGTGCAGAGCAAATGTCACAAGTAACACAGTAGTCTGCCTATTATGATGGACCTCCGCTTCTGGTCGATGCGGAGTGCTATGCCATAAGTCTTGAGTACTACACCGCCTCTACTTTAGGGTTTGAGTAGCTTGTCTATCTGGAGTGTTTGGTAGGCATAGAAGGCCTTATCCTCAGCTGTGCCTCCAGCTCCTGCGTAGAGAGAGCGAATGCGCTTGAGGTAGGATAGCATCATTGGAGCCGTTATTGCAGAGGGTAGTGTAGGTAGACCGAAGTTGAAGCGAATCGTGTACTCGTTTAGTTGGGTGTCTTGGTGCTGCCAGCACGCATGGCAGGCTGGCATTTCGTTCCCCTCTGTCAGGTCGTTCTCTCCCAGTGATAGTCTGTTTGCTGCGCTAGATTTTGCTTTGAGCCCACTACCGAAAGCTAGTGCCTCTATCGCAGCCGTCTGCATCACCTTGTCTTCTGGGCTCAGCTTCTCTCTCTTGAGTGTGCTGCGGAATAGCTCCTTGTATAGATCCTCCATGTAGGTTGGTAGGGTATAGTAGCGCTTGGCATCGAGTTCTCCGGCCTCGTGTATGCGTGCCAAGACAGTAGGGTCGTAGAGCGCATTGGTGATCATGGCGACACTACGCATAGCACGGCCTCGGTTGTACCCAATCCTATCAGTAAGCTCTCTAGGGTAGAGCCATTGGCCTACAGAGCGAGCTTGTCCCATCAGCCAGCGTAGAGCTCTCTGCTGCTCTGCCTTGCTGATGTAGTTCTTGGGAGCTAGCTCATCGCCTTGGCGTACCTCACGGTAGTCTATACCTCCTATGTATGGGAGTACATGCCCGATGTAGCGGTTGTACTGACTAACTAGAGATTGGTAGAGAGGTCTGATCTCTTTGTACTCCTCTCCTCTTTGGTAGCTCCATTGCTCTAGGTTGGTTAGGGTAATTTTGAGATTGCTGATGCCTAGGTCGCTGGCTTGTATGTGGTCGTTGCCTAGATCCTCGGTTTGATCTGTGGGGTCCACCGTTGCGAATACTTGTTGTGGCCCATAGGTAAACATCGGATTATTGGCCTTCTCCTCAATCCATTTGTTCAGTGTCTGTAGTTCGTCCTCTGGCTTTTGTGCTCCTGCGATTAGGCGATAGCCCCAAGCTATGGCGTAGGCATCGTAGACTCCGATGAGGGGTGGAATCATGCGTACACCACGCTCGTAGTCCCCGGGTTGAGCTACGTAGTTGTTGCGTGCATAGTCCATAATACTTGGGGTAGTGCCATACTTCTGGGTGAAGCTAGGGCTACGCAAGGAGTCGATAGGGAAGGAGTAGCTGGCGCCCATGTTGTGCATTAGCCCGAGTGTATGTCCAATCTCATGAGAGGCCACATAGCGCAGCGACTCACGCATCACTTCATCGTCGAAGGTGAGTTTGCGTACTCTTGGGTCTACGGCCGAGGTCTGTGCAAATCGCCAATCGTGCACGAGGGACACAACGTTGTGGTACCAGATGACATCAGCAGTGAGGATCTCGCCCGAGCGAGGGTCTACGTAGCTTGGTCCCATAGCATTGGGGATAGGAGAGGCTGCATACTTGAAGCAGCTATAGCGCATATCGTCTGGATCGAAGCTCGGATCGTTGGCTGGATAGTCGATAGCCCTAATAGCATCTTTGAATCCCGCATGCTCAAAAGCTTTGTTCCAGTCCTCAATACCCTCGCGGATAGTGCTGCGCCATTTGGGAGGGAATGCTGTATCTACATAAAATGTAATGGGCTTGGCTGGGGTTACTAGCTCTCCAGCCTCATACTTGGCGCGATCCTCCTCTCTGGGCTCGACTCGCCAGCGGTGAATGTAGACAAAGTCTTTGAGCCTATCGTGGCTGGAGGTAAAAAGCTCCTTGCCAGAGGAGAAGAAACCGATACGTTTGTCACCGAGGCGTGGCACCATTGGCTCCTTGGGTAGCTCATAGATAGAGCGGTGTAGCCCTACGGTATAGGATTGTTTGCCTTCTATCATATCGTAGCTTAGACGGCTCTTGATCTCCACATTCTTGGGAAAGGCCTTGACGCTAGAGATACTAGAGCCAGAGGCGTTGAATGCGGCTTTGATGCCACGACTTCCGCCGAACATCTTACTCATCGGGGTTTCCTTTTTGATTGGGCTGAGTAGAGCATCATTGCCAGCGAATAGAGCGGTCACGTCAATAGCTATCTTGTCGCCCTTGATCCCCCCAATCTTGAAGCCCCTGATGATTGGGTTGGTGAAGTTGCGCTCAAATGCAGGCTTGATTGGGTCTTGGTCAGCAACAAGGCTACTTGTCTGCACACTGTGTATGTAGACGCTGTGTTCGTCTTTGGAGAGGCGGATAGCGATTGGTCGGTCGATCATCTGCCCTGCCACATAGTCCTGTGTGTTGCTCGTTTCGGATACTCGGTTAGATAGCCCGTATAGAGGCCCAAAGTTCGCTTCCGAGAGTACCATAATCAGCTTGCCGTCTTTGCGTAGGTACATGTCAAATAGGCCTTCGCTTGGGGTTGCATCTTTGATGAGGTTCTCAAAGGCTTTGGTCTTGTCGTCTTTCGGAGGTGCAGCAGCGACAGCCCCTCTATTAGATCTCTTTTTTTTGATGATAGAGCAGGAGCTAGTAGATAGCCCTACGGACAGAAGGGTCATTCCTGCAATGATGCTAAATTTTTTCATTTTCTTATCTGTGGTTTGCGATGATCGCCTGCTAGGCTACGCAAAGCTAATCAAATTGTTAGTACTACCCTAGACATATTGTTTATTTGACGGGTTATAGAGGTTGCATAGTTCGCTCGAGGGGGAGGCTTAACCACGAGGGAGGCCTACTAAGTACCGCTAGAGTGCTTAACTATGGAGATTTAGATTTTAGACCAGATTTCAGAATGTTGATGGGAATACTCTCTTGAATATGGTACAAAAGGCATAAACCTCGTATTTGCCTCCTAGAAGGCTTCAGATTGCATTCTTTTTCTTTTGGGCACTCAACCCCTATTGGAGTGAAAAAAGATGTCTACCAGTGTCTGTTTTGAGTATGTTGGTAATCAGTTGTTTGTGTTTTATTTTTCGGTGGATTTGTGCATTTTCAGCTCTGGTTTTAGATTTTCTTCCCATCAATCTCCCAAGATTGGTGGACATATCGTCTAGTGTTAGACCTGAAACTGCCCCAAATCAATGGGAAGAAAAAGCAACTCCCACCCGGTAGACCTGCCAAGTATGTGGGGATGCCGTTGTGAAAATTTTACAAATTTGTTTCACTCTCGTGGTACCACCATCGGGTGGCAGTGACAAAAGCTAAGGCTTCGACCAGTCCTATGGATAAGACCTTGTCTTGTTGGTAATAGAATGATCTGCTCTTTGATGCCATACTTCCCTCCCAAGATGCTGTATATCGTCTATTAAATTCACTCTGTGTCCCCTCTCTAAGAAGTTTTTTGAAGAATAGGTATGGTGTATTGTAGGATTTAGTACCTTTGCGACATTGGAGAATTAAATGTGTATTTGGCAATTCACTAAACTATATAAATATGGCAAACCAGAAAGAACGGCTGCTGACCGAATTTGCTCCTATCTCGACTCAGGAGTGGATGGACAAGATCACAGCTGATTTGAAAGGCGCCGACTTCGCCAAGAAGTTGGTGTGGCGTACAAACGAAGGGTTCAATGTTAATCCGTTCTATCGTCGCGAAGACCTTGAGGGGCTCACTACTCCTCACATGATGCCAGCCGAGTATCCCTACGTGCGCTCGACTCGTATGGACAACGACTGGCTCATTCGC
The DNA here is from genome assembly GCF_000768935.1 of Porphyromonas sp. COT-290 OH860. Lineage (NCBI taxonomy): Bacteria > Pseudomonadati > Bacteroidota > Bacteroidia > Bacteroidales > Porphyromonadaceae > Porphyromonas > Porphyromonas sp. COT-290 OH860. The sequence goes on from NZ_JRAR01000031.1 coordinate 14,001, forward strand.
CAAGACATCAATGCCTCAGACCTCAAGGCTGCCAATGCCAAGGCTCTAGACGTGCTGGGTAAGGGGATCAATTCTCTTGGCTTCAAACTCAAGAAAGACCAGATCAACGTTGAGTCTTTGCAAGTTCTCCTCAAGGACATCTTGCCCGAGGCTATTGAGCTCAACTTCACTTGCTGTATCTCCGTAGCTGCCAAGCTAGCAGGCGTACTCACAGAGTACTTCGCCACTACGGGAGCAGATGTAGCTCAGTGCAAGGGTTCCATTGCTTTCGATGCATTCAAGAAACAACTCGTGCGTGGTATCTCCAACCCCAATTGGGTGGAGAACTGTAAGACTCTTCTAGAGGCAGCTAAGGGATTGCCTCAGTTCCGTGTGCTTACAGTCAATGCACTTAATCTAAATAATGCTGGTGCCTATATCTATCAGGAGCTAGGGTATGCCCTTTCTTGGGGTGCTGAGCTCCTAGATAAGCTCACGGCTGCTGGCTACTCACTAGAGGAGGTTACTTCTCGCATCAAGTTTGTCTTTGGTGTTGGCTCCAACTACTTCATGGAGCTGGCCAAATTCCGTGCTGCTCGCTGGCTTTGGGCCGAGATCGTAGGTGCCTATGGCGAGGAATACCGTGGCGAGGTAGCCAAGATCCACCAGCAGGCGGTGACCTCTACTTGGAATAAGACAATCTTTGACGCACACGTGAACCTGCTCCGTACGCAAACCGAGGCTATGTCTGCCACGCTTGGTGGTGTAGACTCACTGACAGTACAGCCTTTCGATGTTACCTATCAGGAGTCGGACGACTTCTCCGAGCGTATCGCACGCAACCAACAGCTTCTGCTCAAGGAAGAGTGTCATTTCGACAAAGTAATTGACCCTGCTGCTGGCTCCTACTATGTAGAGTATCTGACCAACTCTATTGCCACTGAGGCGTGGAAGCTATTCCTTGCCGTAGAGGAAGAGGGCGGATTTGCTGCGGCTGTAGAGGCTGGTTCTGTGCAGAAGGCTGTCAATACAAGTAACGACAAGCGCCACGCTGCTGTGGCTGCTCGCAAGGAAATCTTCCTCGGCACGAACCAGTTCCCCAACTTCACAGAGGTGGCTGCTGGTAAGATTAAGATTGAGGAAGAGGGGCCACACACTTGTGGCTGTGGTGAGGCAACGATCGAGAAGCTTAATTTCTCTCGTGGTGCTTCGGACTTCGAAGCTCTTCGTCTAGCTACAGAACGCAGTGGCAAGGAGGTGAAGGTATTCATGCTTACCATCGGTAACCTCGCTATGCGCCTTGCTCGCTCACAGTTCTCTAGTAACTTCTTCGCTTGTGCTGGCTACAAGGTCATCGACAACCTTGGCTTCAAGACCGTACAGGAGGGCGTAGATGCAGGTCTTGCCGCTGGTGCAGACATCATCGTGCTCTGCTCTAGCGACGACGAGTATGCAGAGTTTGCCCCCGAGGCGTTCAAGTATCTCGATGGTCGTGCTCAGTTTGTAGTGGCTGGTGCTCCTGCCTGCACAGACGACCTCAAGGCTATCGGTATCAATAACTTCATCAATGTGAAGAGCAATGTGCTTGAAACGCTCCGTGGCTTTAACCAAGTACTAGGCATTAACTAATAGCAAGCAACAGCAATGAAACCACAGTTTAAGAATATAGATATTAAGTCCGCTGGCTTCGCTAATACCGATGCTGCAGCTTGGGCTAGTAAACAAGATAATACCTCTGTTTGGCGCACAGCCGAGCAGATCCTCGTAAAACCAGTTTATACGGCTAGCGACCTAGAGGGTATGGAGCACCTAGATTATGCTTCTGGTCTGCCCCCCTTCCTCCGTGGTCCATATAGCGGTATGTACGCTATGCGCCCTTGGACGATCCGTCAGTACGCAGGGTTCTCTACGGCAGAGGAGTCTAATGCATTCTACCGCCGTAACCTCGCCGCTGGTCAGAAGGGGCTATCCGTGGCCTTTGACCTTGCCACACACCGTGGCTACGACGCCGACCACGATCGTGTAGTGGGTGACGTAGGTAAGGCTGGTGTATCTATCTGCTCGCTTGAGGATATGAAGGTGCTTTTCGATGGTATTCCATTGAACAAGATGTCTGTGTCTATGACGATGAACGGAGCAGTGCTTCCTGTCATGGCTTTCTACATCAACGCAGGTCTTGAGCAGGGTGCTAAGCTAGAGGAAATGGCTGGTACGATCCAGAATGATATCCTCAAGGAGTTCATGGTGCGTAATACATACATCTACCCACCTGAGTTCTCTATGCGCATCATCGCCGACATCTTCGAGTACACTTCGCAGAATATGCCTAAGTTCAACTCGATCTCTATCTCTGGTTACCACATGCAGGAGGCTGGAGCTACAGCAGACATCGAGATGGCTTATACACTCGCCGACGGTCTAGAGTACCTCAAGGCTGGTATCGCTGCTGGTATCCCCGTAGATAAGTTCGCTCCCCGTCTGTCTTTCTTCTGGGCGATTGGTATGAACCACTTCATGGAGATCGCCAAGATGCGTGCAGCTCGTATGCTCTGGGCTAAGATTGTTAAGCAGTTCAACCCCGAGAGCGACAAGTCTTTGGCTCTGCGTACGCATAGTCAGACCTCTGGTTGGTCCCTCACCGAGCAAGACCCCTTCAATAACGTAGGTCGTACTTGTATCGAGGCCATGGGTGCCGCACTGGGACACACGCAGTCACTGCACACCAACGCTCTTGACGAGGCTATCGCTCTGCCAACTGACTTCTCGGCTCGTATCGCTCGTAATACGCAGATCTACATTCAAGAAGAAACCATGGTATGTAAGGAGATTGACCCATGGGCTGGTTCATACTATGTAGAGAGCCTGACCAACGAGCTGATGCACAAGGCTTGGGCACACATTCAGGAGGTAGAGGAGATGGGTGGTATGGCTAAGGCTATCGAAACGGGTCTACCTAAGATGCGTATCGAGGAAGCCGCAGCTCGTACACAGGCTCGTATCGACTCTCGCCAGCAAGTGATCGTTGGTATCAACAAGTATCGTCTGGAGAAGGAAGATCCTATCGATATCCTCGAGATCGACAACACGGCCGTGCGTTTACAGCAGATCGACCGCCTCACTCAGCTCCGTGGCGAGCGTAACGAAGAAGAAGTGCAGAAGGCACTTGCTGCTATCACACACTGCGTAGAAACTAAGGAAGGTAACCTCCTAGACCTAGCGGTGAAAGCAGCTGCTGTACGTGCTTCACTCGGTGAAATTTCGGACGCCTGCGAAACGATCGTAGGGCGTTATAAAGCAATCATCAGAACTATCTCAGGCGTGTATTCATCAGAATCAGGCGAAGACTCAGACTTCGTACGTGCCAAGGCTCTGGCCGAAAAGTTTGCAGCCAAGGAAGGTCGTCAGCCTCGTATCATGATCGCTAAGATGGGTCAGGACGGACACGACCGTGGTGCTAAGGTGGTAGCGACAGGCTATGCGGACTGTGGCTTCGACGTGGATATGGGACCTCTCTTCCAGACCCCAGAGGAGTCGGCTCGTCAAGCTGTAGAGAACGACGTACACGTGATGGGCGTTTCATCTCTAGCAGCAGGGCACAAGACCCTTATCCCACAGGTGATCGCAGAGCTCAAGAAGCTTGGTCGCCCCGATATCATCGTTACTGCTGGTGGTGTAATCCCTGCACAGGACTATGAGTTCCTCTACAACGCTGGTGTTGCTGCTATCTTCGGTCCCGGTACTCCCGTGGCTTACTCAGCAGCCAAGGTGCTTGAGATCCTACTAGACGAGCCACAATAAGTAGGTTAGTTAAAACTCATCAATACAAGGAGAGCATGTCGAGATTTATCCGTCGGCATGCTCTCTTTGCTTTGATGGTATTATCTTTATCTTTGTGACTATGATGGTTAAACTATATGCAGATGCTCCCAACTACAAGGAGCTGGCAGAGGTCGTGCAGGCTCTGCGAGATGGAGAAGTGATTATCTACCCCACCTGCACGGGCTATGCTTATGCGTGCGATGCTCTACAAGCCAGATCCGTCGAGAAGATTTGTAGCCTCAAGGGCATAGACCCAAAGAAGAAATCTCTGTCTATTATGTTTGCAGGGCTGAGCGACGTGTCGGAGTACTGCAGGCTAAATGATCGTGCTTTTAAGTTCATCAAGGAGCATACGGGCAACTATACGTTTATCCTCCCAGCTGCAAGTTCGCTCCCCAAGATTTATAAGAATAGGAAGGAGGTCGGCGTACGCCTTGCCTCTCATCCAGTCGGGCGATTGATCCTAGAGGAGCTAGGCAATCCTCTTATTGTTAGCTCTCTGCCGCTCTCCGATGACGACGACCCAGAGTACGCATCAGACCCCGAACTAATTCAGGAGCGCTTCGGCGGGCAGATTGGCTGTATCATCGACGGAGGTATTGTGGAGATAGAGCCCTCTACGATTGTAGACTGTACAGAGGAGCCTTTTGAGATAATCCGCTTGGGGTCTGGACGTATAGACGCCGATGAGCCAGCACTCAGTCGTGATTGATAGTTGCTTATAAAGATAGAGGTATGGTGCTTAACTATATTTTTGTTGGCTTCTTTGTTATTGCCTTTGTGATGGCTCTAGGTCATCTGTTCTTGACGGGAGATTTTCTGATCTTTGAGCGGATTATGAAGGCTTGTTTTGACCAGTCCAAAAATGGGTTCGAGATCTCGCTCTACCTCACGGGGGTGCTTTGTCTTTGGTTGGGCTTGCTCAAAATAGCTGAGCGAACTGGGATTATCCAGACTTTGGCCTCTTGGGCTTCACCTCTACTTAGCATCTTATTCCCTTCGGTTCCCAAAAATCACCCAGCCATGGGGAATATCTTCATGAATATCTCGGCCAATATGCTGGGGTTGGATAATGCGGCTACACCTCTAGGGCTCAAAACAATGGAGAGCTTACAGTCGCTCAACCCCTGCAAGGAAGACCCTACCGATGCGATGCTGATGTTCCTTGGACTCAATGCTAGCGGCCTGACGATCATTCCTTCGTCAGTAATTGCCTTTCGAATGCAAGCAGGTGCAGCCAATCCTGCCGATGTTTTTTTGCCTATCCTTATGGCAACTACTGCCTCAACGCTCGTGATAATGCTCTTGATGGCGATGAAGCAGCGCATCAATCTCTGGCGTAGGCCTATGATTATGTTTCTGCTGGTGGTATTGTCCTTGTTTGCCAGTATTGTTTGGCTAGGTGCTCAGCTCCCTCCCGAGGAGTTTAGCCGTATCAGTACGGGCATCTCGTCCATGGTGCTTGTAGGGATTATTTTAGCTTTCGTCTTCGGTGGAGTGCGCAGACGTATCAACGTCTATGAGAGCTTTATCGAGGGAGCAAAGGAAGGCTTTTCTACGGCGGTTGGTATTATTCCCTACCTTATTGCGATGCTTGTAGGGATAGGTGTCTTCCGGGCATCGGGAGCCATGGATCTACTTGCCGAAGGGCTTTTGTCGCTTTTCGAGAGTCTTGGCTGGGATAGTCGATGGGTAGAGGCACTGCCTACGATGCTGATGAAACCACTTAGTGGCAGTGGAGCTAGAGGGCTCATGGTCGATGCCATGCAGACACATGGGGCAGATAGCTTCGTCGGTCGCTTGGCTTGCACAGTACAAGGTGCGAGTGATACGACTTTCTATATTATAGCGCTCTATTTCGGAGCTATTGGTATTAGGCGTACAGCCTATGCCTTACCATATTCATTGCTTGCAGACCTCGCCGGAGCAGTGACCGCTACTCTCGTAACTTATCTATTCTTTGCCTAGCTTTTACATAGCTTTTGTGAAACTAATAGCCTTCTTGATCAATTGAGAGGCCGTGGAGATATGGACATTTGTCGTGCTTTCCCTCCTTGTGCTACTTCCTTTCTGGGTAAATCCTTGCTCATTAGCAGGTAAATCAGTATTTTCGCACTGGATTTGTCAATTTCAAATAATAACGGATTACTAGACTTGTAAGTGGAGTATAGAGGAGCGTGCTTGAGTAGGGTTTATGCGCTCCGGTATTTCTTCATCTATTCTTCACGTTTTCATCAATCAGAGCAATACTAAACACTCTAAAGCACTATGGCCTTTACAAACAACGTGATGATTGTACGCCACCGTCTGCTGGCCGATCTCGTACGTCTATGGAAAGACGAAAAACTGGTTGAAGACGTTGACCGACTTCCTCTACGCCTTAGCCCTCGCAATGCTAAACCTCGTGGGAGATGCTGTATCCACAAGGAACGTGTAGTTTGGAAGTATAAATCCCTGCCCTTACTAGGCTACGATATGAGTGACGAAACAGATGAGCTGACACCTTTATCGGACTATGCACGTAGAGCGCTTGAGCGTAAGCAGGTAGAGAAGGATAATATACTTTGCGTGATTGATGAGGCCTGCTCGTCTTGCGTTCAGGTAAACTATGAGGTGTCTAATCTATGTAAAGGCTGTGTAGCTCAGAGTTGCTCGACCAACTGCCCCAAGGACGCTGTAGATTTCAAACGCAATGGTCAAGCGGAGATTGATCATGACAAGTGCATCAGCTGTGGTATCTGCCATAAGAGCTGTCCTTACCATGCCATTGTTTATATCCCTGTTCCCTGCGAAGAGGCTTGTCCCGTTAAGGCCATTAAGAAAGACGAAAACGGCATCGAACGTATAGATGAGAGCCGCTGTATCTACTGCGGCAAGTGTGTGAACGCTTGTCCCTTCGGTGCAATCTTCGAGATTAGCCAAACCTTCGATGTCTTGCAACGCATCCGCAATGGTCACAAGATGATCGCTATCCCTGCCCCCTCGGTACTCGGTCAGTTCAAGACCACAATCGACAAGGTCTATGGTGCACTCAAGGCCATTGGCTTCCACGATGTGATCGAGGTTGCTCAAGGTGCTATGGACACAATCAGCAACGAGGCTCACGAGCTACTGGAGAAACTGGAGGAGGGGCAACCCTTCATGACTACGTCTTGCTGTCCCGCCTACATTGAGCTTACAGAGAAGCATATCCCCGATATCAAGCCTTTCGTCTCTCACACTGGGTCGCCCATGTACTATGCCGCACGCATAGCCAAACAGCAGCATCCAGATGCCGAGATCGTATTCATTGGTCCATGTCTAGCTAAGCGTCAGGAGGCTAAGCGAGATGAGGCCGTAGACTTCGTTTGGACATTCGAGGAATTAGCTGCCATTCTAGATGGTATGGGTGTAGAGCTAGAGGAAGCAGATGGATTTGCTCCAGCGTTTACTTCCGTGCGAGAGGCTCATGGGTTTGCTCAAGCTGGAGGCGTTATGGGTTCGGTGCAAGCGTACCTCAAGGATAAGGCGAAGACTTTCACTGCACTCAACATCGCAGATATCGATCGCAAGAATATGACACTGCTTCGCTCGGCAGCCAAGACAAAGAAAGCTCCAGCGCAGTTCATTGAGGTAATGGCATGCCCCGGCGGATGTATCACGGGGCCTTGTGCTCACGGAGATACCGCAGCAGGCACTCGACGCCTTGTGGCAGAGCTAGCCAAGCGCAAGGAAACCTACGCAGATATGGAGACTGTTTAGCTCCAGACTATATAGATTCGATACATTTGGATCAACTAATCAAACGTCTTAGGGACGAGCAAACGCTTCCAGAGGAGGATCTCCGTATACTGCTTAGTGCAGAGGACGATGCTTCTTTGGAGGCGCTTTGTTTACAAGCACGCCAAGTCCGAGAGCAGTATTATGGGCTCAAGGTCTATATTAGGGGATTGATTGAGCTGACTAATATCTGCAAGAACGACTGCTACTACTGTGGTATTCGCCGTAGCAATCGAGATGTGGTACGTTATAGATTGAGCCACGAGCAGGTTTTGGAGTGCTGTGCGCATGGCTATGGGCTAGGGTTCCGAACCTTTGTTCTTCAAGGGGGCGAAGACCCTTACTGGACGTCGGATAGACTGGTCACTCTGATACAGGAGATACGCCAGAGCTATTCCGACTGTGCCATTACACTCTCTATCGGTGAGTGGAAGCGAGTAGACTACGAGAGGTTTTATGCCGCAGGAGCCAATAGATTTCTGCTGCGTCACGAGACATTCGACCCCGAACACTATGCCGTGCTTCATCCGAGAGAGATGTCAGCCGAGCATAGGCAGCATTGCCTCAGACAGCTTAAGGAGATTGGCTTCCAGACGGGTACGGGGATTATGGTCGGCTCACCAGAGCAAACCATCGATCATTTGATACGAGATATTCGCTTCATCGAGGAGCTCAAACCACAGATGATTGGGCTTGGTCCTTTCCTCCCACACAAGCAGACACCTTTTGCTGGCAAACCTGCTGGCTCGCTACAGCTGACGCTTAGGCTCCTCGCTATACTTCGCCTGATGCACCCCGAGGCATTGATCCCTTCTACGACAGCTCTAGCTACCTTACACCCTGAGGGTAGATTGCGTGGTATCCTCGCAGGGTGCAATGTCGTGATGCCTAATCTATCGCCACTTGAGCAACGAAAGAAATACGAACTCTACAATGACAAAGCCGCTCTAGGTGCCGAAGCCGCTGAGGGTTTGTCTCTCCTTGCCGATCAGTTGGCTTCTATTGGCTATGAGCTCTCTTATGAGAGAGGCGATAGCTTGAGGTAATTTCTTGTATCTTTGTTGCAATTGACACCCATCGGTGTATAAAGATTGAAATATGAATACATTCAATAGATGGACTTGTGTGCTGGCTCTTGGGCTAGCCTTGGGGGCTTGTAAGGGTAGTATTGGTTCTACGTTTGTGCAAGCATCGGGTCGCCCCGGAGAAGTAATGATCGTGATGGAGAATGAACTACTCGATAGTACACCGGGCGTACAGATTTTGCAGATGCTCGATCAGGCTGCTCCCGCCTTACCTCAGGAGGAATCTATGTTTACCATCGGGGGTAGAGTGCCAGCGCCGAGCTTCAAAGGTGCTCTGCGATACTTCCGCAATATCATCATCGCTACGGTAGACCCCGAGCGTTTCTCTACCACGGCGCTCAAGTACGGCTACGACGAATGGGCTAGAGGGCAGCTCGTCATACGTATGCAGGCTGCCTCAGCCGACTCTCTTCAAGCGTATATCACTCGCAACGAAGAACCCATCATGAATATGCTTTTGCGCCACGAGCTATATAGGTTTGGCTCTATCGTAGAGGAGGAGTTCAGCCAGAGAGCCACCGAGATGGTGGACAGTCTGTTTGCTCATAAAATCAATGTGCCTAGAGATATTAGACACTACAAGGTAGGGGATAACTTCCTCTGGATGAGTAATGCCAATATGCGTCGTCGTCACGATATACTTGTCTATAGCTTTCCCTACACCTCCAAGGCCGATATTGGGCTAGACCGTTTGGTCGAGGTCAGGGACTCTGTACTCAAAACCAATATCCAAGGTGAATTTGAGGGAACTTATCCCAGCACAGTGCGTACGGGACTTGTCTACCGCAAGGTAATGATACCCAACGCTCAGCCTAGAGGCGAGGTGCGTGGTCTATGGCAGATGGAGGGCGGCGCCATGATGGGAGGCCCATTCGTTTGTCATGCATACATAGATCCCAAGACCTCTCGTGTATATGTAGCTGAAGGGTTCGTGTATCACCCCAATGAAAACAAACTCAACCTGATCCGAATGATGGAGGGAGCCCTATACAGCTTCCGACCTAGAACTGAGAAGTTTGAAGCTAAAAGTATCCTAGAGAGTACCTATACCAAGGCGTTCTAGAGGAGTGTAACTAATAAAGTATGGAGAATAAGAAAATACGAGTGGCCATTAGCCACGGAGATATCAATGGTATAGGTTACGAAATCCTTTTCAAGATCTTTGCCGAGGAGCGTATCTTGGAGCTATTCACCCCCGTTATCTATGGTTCAGGCAAGGCTGCTGCCTTTTGGCGCAATCATTTGTCCCTCGAGGCCGAGCCTTGGCATTTGATACATCACGCCGACGAAGCTAAAGACGGTTGCGTCAATCTGATTGATTGTGCTGGAGAGGAATGTCATGTTGAGCCCGGTCAGCCTACCGAATATGCTGGTCAGTTGGCTCTGGCGGCTCTGGAGCGTGCGACCGAAGATGTAAAAGCAGGGCGTTGCCACGTGCTCGTTACAGCTCCAATCAACAAGAGCGTTATGCCACGTGATCGCTTCCCTTACAACGGGCATACCCAATACCTAGAAGCTGTAGCAGCGAAAGATGCAGGTAAGAGCTTGATGCTCCTGTCTTGTCTAGACTGCCGAGTCGCACTTGCTACGGGGCATATACCAGTATCTAAGATTGTGTCGATACTTACTTCAGAGCTTATCGCTGAGAAAGTACGGCTACTGGAGGCTGGTCTGAAGCGTGATTTTGGTATCGTCAAGCCTCGTATCGCAGTACTTGGGCTCAACCCTCATGCTGGTGACCGAGGCCTTATGGGTAACGAAGAGCAGACAATCATCACTCCTGCTATAGAGCAGTTGAGTAGTGAGGGGATTATTGTCTTCGGTCCTTATCCTGCCGACGGCTTTTGGGGAGGCGATCGTGCTGATGCTTTCGATGGCATTCTGGCTATGTATCATGACCAAGGTTTAGCTCCGTTTAAGGCGTTGTACATGAGCGAAGGTGTCAATAGTACACTCGGTCTGACCATTGTGCGTACCTCTCCAGACCATGGTACTGGCTACGATATAGCAGGTCAAGGCAAGGCTTCGCCAGACTCTATGCGAGCCGCTATCTATCAAGCTATTGACATCTACCGAGATCGCAGTGCTTACGAATACTCCAGACGCAACCCACTAAGACGTACCTACCACCACAGAGGTCACGACGACGAGAAGCTAGACCTTACAGCTCACGAGGAGGACTATTAGTCTACTAGTCTATCTTCGTTTCGGGGATAACACATACATCTATATGAGCCAACTAAAAGTATATGTGGCTAGTGCAGGCGCGGGTAAGACACACAGTCTTACCCGCGAGTACTTACGTCTAGCCCTACAAAAAGACTTTCGAAGCATACAAGCAGTGACCTTCACGAATAAGGCGACGGAGGAGATGAAGCAGCGTATCTTGCAGGAGTTATACGCCATTGCCACGCAGGAGGTAGAGCAAGGGAAGCGACGCTCCCCATTTTTCGATGAGTTGTGTGCCGACCTACACTATTCGCCTAGCGAGCTCAAGGAGCAAGCATCCGCTTGCCTACGTGGGCTATTGCTGGACTATAGTAGCTTCAGGATCAAAACTATTGATGCCTTTTTTCAAGAAGTTCTTAGAGCATTCGCTCGTGAGCTCAATTTGTCGGGAGGGTTTCGCTTAAGTCTAGAGAGTGAGCAAGCCCTTGATGAAGCTGTTGTCGCCGTATTGGCTGAGCAGGACACACTAAATGCCAAAGATGATGTTCAGCAGTGGATTATCCAGCTGGCACGTGAACTAATCTTGCGAGGCAAGGGACATAATCTGAAGGCAGCAATTGGCCGCTTGGCTAGAGAACTCAAGCGAGAAGATGTCAAGAAGCTAAGTACTGGCGGCCAGCTACCCTCTCGTGAGATGCTCAAGACCTTCAAAAGACTACTGGCTCGTAGAGAGCGAGAGCTGGAGCAAGCATTACTCAAACTTGCCGAGGTTGTACTAGAACACCTGAGTACTCTCGGGATTGTTGTCGAAGATTTAAGCTACACGACAGGTGGTGGGTTATCTCCTTTTTTCAAAATCCTAGATGCTGCTTCCGAACTTAAAAACTTAATCTCCTCTGAGCGCTTCGATCCTACGCCCAAGCGCTTTCTAGACGCACTCGAAGATCCTAGCACTCTGATCTCCAAGTCTAAAGCTGAGCTGCGTGACAAGCGTGCTCTCCTTGGAGCTGACGAAGAGCTACGTGGGCTCCTCCTTTTATATCAAGACAGTATCAATAAAATCAGTCCTGAGCTACTGAGCATATATAGCATGCAAGACTTACTAGATAGCTATGGGCTGATTGCAGAGGTGGATCGCAAACTCAAGGAGATACAGAGAGAGAACAACGCTATGCTGCTGATGGACGCACCTGCTTTCATAAACCGAATACTATCCGATCGCAGCGGCGTGAACTTCATTTACGAGAAGATAGGCACACGCATCGATCATCAGATGATAGACGAATTTCAGGATACGAGCCTACTGCAGTATGAGAATTTCTTGCCTCTGCTCGAGGATAGTTTGGCCTCGGGGCACGATAACCTAGTGGTGGGTGACGTTAAGCAGAGTATCTACCGCTTCCGCAATTCGGATAGTAGCCTCTTGGGCAAACGTGTTTTTGACGATTTTGTCAATACTCACAAGATTACTCTGGCGGAGAACTGGCGTAGTACACCCGAGGTTGTTGGGTTCAATAACCAACTGTTTGCCTCACTCGCTCGCCAGCTTACGGCTCATTATGCCGATCTGATTGCTGAAGTAGCTGCCCAAAACTCCACGATTAATCTAGAGCAGACGGCTCCCTTGGCTAACCTTTTTGTCGATTACTATGCAGATCTGGTGCAGAGCGTGCCCTCTGCTCGTGCCGATCGCAAGGGAGCGGTCGTCTTGCACCGCTATACACTTGTTGGCAACGAGCAACCCCAAGATCAAGATACAGACGCATACAGCGATGATGAACATACACAAGTAGAGGAGGCAAATTGCATCGAAGAGCATCTCTTGAGCTATCAGCTCCCCAATATGCTCATTGACCTACAGAAGCGTGGATATAAGCCTAGTGATATAGCTATTCTAGTGCGCAACCAAAGCGAGGCAACTGCCATCGCCGAATTGCTTGAGCAGGCCAGCGAGGAGTTGCTTGAGGGCGGTCTATACTCCTTGGATCTACTATCGGCTGAAGCGCTCTTGCTGAGCAATGCGCTCTCAGTGCGCCTAGCTATTGCAGCACTTGGCTACATCTCTGCTCCCAACTCCAAGGAGGCTTTGTTCCTATTGCAAGAGGTACACCACCAGCTCTACCCAGAGAGCGGAGATAGCCGACAGATAGATCCTAAGATACTTGAGGCTATACAGCAGGCTGGGCGCAAGAATTTGTACGAAATGGTTGAGAGCATTTTCTCTATCTATCAAGATCGACTTGATGCTGGCGAAGTCATTCATCAGATTAAGTTGCTTGATATTGCCCTAAACTTCCAGCAGGATCTCTCGGCTGATGTAGCCGATTTCCTCAAGATGTGGGCTAGGCGAGGGGATCAATATAGGCTTACTGTACCAGAAGATGAGCGTAAAATACGTCTAATGACTGTGCACAAATCCAAAGGGCTAGGCTTCCCCGTAGTACTATTACCCTTCCCATCGTGGGAGCTGATACCACGAACATCTAGCAAACAACCTATACTCTGGTGTCGAATGCCTCTTTCCTTGGGCGAAGATTTGCCCGAGTATGTCCCAGTACAGTACCGTAGGTTGCTGCTGAAGACTCACTTCGCCAAGGAATACCTTGTTGAGTCGATCAATATGTCTTTGGACGCACTCAATCTATTTTATGTTGCTACCACAAGGGCCAAAGCTGAGCTACATATTTGGTTGCCTGACCAGCAAACCTCCAATGAAAAGAAGCTCAACCACCTACTAAGGAGCAAGTCTGGTAGTCCGCTGACGATTTTAGCTCTGCTAGAAACAGCTCTAGGCGAAGAACTCCCTTGCATAGAGCGTCTGTTGGATATGCCTCTAGAGCTACCTAATATTTCTCAATACTATTGGTCCAATCAAGCTGAGCAGACTGACGAAGGCTTCGTACATCTAGACCAACTCCATACCTATCCTATCGGTGAGCGTATAGAGATTTTGCGTGAAGGCCTGAGTTACTTCGACGAAACGAACCCCCGACTCTATGGTTCGCTCATGCACTATGTACTCTCAGAGATCGGTACAGCTGATGATATTCCTCAGGCACTGCTTAGGGCAGAAGGGCTCGGATTGATGCGAGCGGAGCATCGAGAGGCATATACGCACGACCTAAACCAATGGCTATCTGGGTTGGAGCAGCAACGTTGGTTCGATGGCTCTGCACGTGTTTTGAGAGAGCTACCTATCGTAGGGGGAGGCATAGATGGTAGTAAACGTCCTGATAGGGTAATGATTTACCCCGATGGCTCTGCCGAGATCGTCGATTATAAATTTGGCAAATCGAGATGGCAGTACCGCAAACAGCTCCAGACCTATATGGATTTGTTGAGTAAAATGGGTTACAATCCCGTCCGTGGCTACGTTTGGTATCCCATAGAAGGACGAATAGACCCGATCGAATAGCTAATAATATGGAGGGGCTGTGTCAAAATTCATTTCTGGCACAGCCCCTTTTAAGATGTTTAGAATGCGCAAACTACAAGGTGCTAAGACTGAAGCTGACAGGAGCATACTGAAGTATGTGACCGAAGCTGACGACAAAGTCTGTGCGGAGTAAATATCGAAAGCAATATAGAAGTTTTTGTATTATGAAACACCGCCTTTTTATATACTTCCAATTCAGCTACTAATAATGGATAAAACACTCTGTCTTCATCGGATAGGTCATCATATATATAAGCCAAGAATCTAAAATCCCTTCACAAAGATTAATACGCCATTATATAGCTTGATCTTATTTAGTTTAACAGAGGAGGTTAGATATATTAGACTGATAACCTACTAGAATAACTTCATTTATTTAGAGGAAAAAGTTCTATTAGTTATAGAAAAAACTTGTATATCTAGTATCTAAAACTATATTTCTAGCCTTGAAATGTATATTTCCAATCTTGATTTATATGTTTCTAACTTTGAAATATATATTTCAAGGCTTGGTTAGAAATTTTAGTTCTTATGTTTGCAACTTTTTCTAGTATGTTTTGTAACTTTATCTTCTAATAAAAACAGGTTTTTTGTGTTATAAATCTACTAATAACCTAAATTAAATAAGTAATATGGCTAAATATATTATGCAAGAAATGCCGAGTATGAATGGCGATAAGGACGTGATACGCTACCCAAGAATGCTAATTGAGCATCATTGTAGTGTGAAACAAATTGCTCAAGAAATAGCTGATATTACAAGCTTTAGTAAGGGAGAAATTGAAGGATTAATCTACTCTATAACTGAGCATATAGCTGATAAACTGGCTCAGGGATATTCAGTCAAGATAGATGGATTAGGTATTTTCTCAACTAAACTTAGACTTCGTCAAGGGTTTGAGCCAGAGAATATAGAAGGAACTAAACGCAATGCTGCAAGCCTAGAGGTTTCGGGTGTTAGTTTTCGTTCCAATAAAGAGTTCGTCCGACGTATCAATCAATCTTGTCACCTAGAACGTGCTCAAACACCTACATACAAGAAGCATACCCAAGGGCAGGATCAACGCCTTGAGAGGCTTCGTGCCTATCTATCAGATCATGGTTTCATTAAGGTTAGGACTTATGCTAGTATAATGGGGTTATCTCGCTCATCTGCTAGTCGAGAGCTTCAAGCCTTTCGGAGGGATAAGCATATCGTTAGTGTAGGCTATTCCCCTCATAATTTCTATATACTGCCCAAGAATCAAGATTAGAGGCTCTAGAGCTCTAGCAAGAACCTTCGTAGATACTAGATTAGGACTTAAGATTAAGACGCCTTAATCTCATTGCTAGATAGATGATTTTTATTGTTTTTTTGAGAATATATCTATCTTTGTTATGAGCGAATTTAGAAAACTGTCACTCACCTAAAATTTAACTTATTATGAAACTAAGAAAACTATTAGCTTGGAGTATGGCTATGTTCATTCCCCTTTGTCTGTACGCTCAATCACCTAAGGTTGATATGCTCAAGACAGGTATCCCATGGGCTCCTATGGGGGTTTCGTCTAATGGCAGATTTATCTGCGGAACGAAGCAGTATCAAGAAGCATATATTTTCGACTCACAGACTAAGAAATTGCATAAGGAGGCATGTAATGGGAGCAAGTCTCAGCTTCTTTTCCGTAGTATAACTAACGATGGTACCGTTGCAGGCTTGACAGATGACGGCCAGCCCGGTTTGTTTAAAGAAGGGAAGTGGTTTTTGCTCCCAACTCCAGCTCCCATTTTTGGCGATGCTTCATCTATTTATGCCATCAATTCAGACGGAAGTAAGATCCTTGGGCAAGTGGCAGTTAAGCCAGATATTAGTAAGCCTTTTGAAGTTATCCCCACGCTTTGGACGCGTCAGAGCGATGGTACTTATAAGCATGAATCTCTTCCTCAGCCTGATAATGTCATAGAGGGTAAGCCTCAGTTCGTTTCCCCTAGGCAAATGTCCGAAGATGGAAACACAATTTTAGGCTTGGTCGTAAGCAAGTCGGGCAAGTATTATCTGCATATCCTATACGAACGCCAGCCAGATGGAGCATGGGCATATAGCATTCCATTTTTATCTATTTTCTGTGACATGAGTAAGTACGATCAGATTGTGTCGAAAAAACCTGATATAAAAAAAATTATTACGGCTAAGCTAGGCACTCCGGAGTACTTCAAGCAGATTGAGGAGTTTCAGAAGGCAGATGCTAAGTGGAATTACGAGATGTTTACAGTCTGGCAAACAGGTAAAGAAGTCTATCCCTTACCAATTGTTATGAGTGAGAATGGTCGATATATTGCCTCTGCTTGGGTACAGAAAACTTATAAGTATAAAGAAGGAGACATTAAACTGGAGAAATATCAAGAGAATTATCCTGTCTTGTACGATATCAAGGAGAAGGTATTCATTCATTTCCCAAGCCTAAAAGACTACTCGCCTATCAGAGTAACTAACGATGGAATGGCTATGGCAGTAGATAATAAGGTCGTTTATATCATTGATCCGAAAGAGCCTGACGAACCCCAACTTCTAGAGCAATGGGTCAAAAACAAGTATAACTTCGACCTGATGGGCAAATTGCCTAAACAAACCAAGTATATACGCGAGCCAATTATCAATGGAAACGGTGATATCATCGCTTGTAAGTACATCACTATGGGACCAAACAATAAAGTAGCCCTGCAAGATGTCTTCTGTCTCAAGTTGAATAAAGAGTCCTCTGTCGATCGAGTAGAAGAGAGCCTCGTCCTAAAAGCAAGTCCTAATCCAACGAAAAATATAATACAGATAGAGGGTGCAAAGCCTCAGACAGAGGTAAGTATCGTCACAATGCAAGGTGTCGTGGTGCTGGTCAAGCAGACGGATGAGGTTGGTGCTGCTACGATTGACTTGTCTACTCTGTCATCTGGTCTATATGTATTGCGTACAGACGGTAGCAAGGGTATTATGATTAAGAAAGAGTAGTTACGCCGAAGTCATTTCAAAGTAAAGTCCCCATTAGAACGCAATCACTTCTAATGGGGGCTTTATTTGAGGCTAATAGTATCTAGAGCGACTTATTCATCGGCTAGAGTTTGAAGCATTTGTCGCAGCTCTGTGAGCAACTCGTGGCAGGTTTGCTCTATAATTTCAGCCCTATTACCAGAGAGATGTAGCAGGCGGCTTGAGGTTTTCTCTCGATAGTTTAGGGCAATCCAGACTGAGCCGACGGGTGTTTGTTTCGTCCCTCCAGTGGGCCCTGCTATACCCGTTGTTGCCAAGCCAATATCTGCCTTGATGAGTTGGGTTACACCGCAGGCCATAGCTTCTGCCACTTCGCTGCTGACGACAGTGTGTTTTGTGATCAGATCAGCTGACACACCGAGCAGAGAGGTCTTGCAGTCGGCCGAATAGGCTATTACTCCCGAGCGAAAAACATTAGACGCACCAGAGATAGAGGTCAGCAAACTAGCCAAGCGACCGCCTGTACAGCTCTCTGCTGTGGCTAAGGTTAGCTTTGTTTTCAGGCAAAGCGTGTGGATACGTTCAATCAATTCCTCCATCTTGGGCATTCGTATTACATCGTTACTCTAGCGAAAGGTACTGCGTCCATGGCTGTCGTTTGACCAGCCTTGAGGCTAAAATAACCAGTCATAGCGACCATAGCAGCATTGTCGGTGGTGTAGGCGAACTTGGGAATGAATATCTTCCAGCCATATCTGCGGGCATGATCTTCAAAAGCTGCTCTCAGACCAGTGTTGGCAGATACTCCGCCCGCTAGAGCAACTTGCTTGATGCCTAGCTCTTTGGCGGCAAGGCGGAGCTTCTTCATTAGGATCTCGATGACGGTGGCTTGTAGCGAAGCGCATAGATCAGCCTTACGTTCCTCCACGAAGTTGGGATTCTTCTCTATTTCGTCGCGTAGGGTGTAGAGGAAAGAAGTCTTCAGACCGCTGAAGCTATAGTCATAGCCCGCCACATTTGGTCTAGCGAAAGCAAAGGCTTTGGAGTCGCCTTCGTTCGCTAAGCGGTTCACGATTGGGCCGCCGGGGTAGCCAAGTCCCATTACTTTGGCGCACTTGTCGAAGGCTTCGCCCGCTGCATCGTCGATGGTTTGCCCTATGATCTGCATCTCCTCTGGACTTTTGACGAGAATGATTTGCGAATTGCCACCCGAGACGAGTAGACAAAGGAAGGGGAACTCAGGCTCATCGTGCGTCTCGCCTTCCTCCTGAATGAAGTGCGCCAGCACATGAGCATGCAGATGATTGACCTCAACCATTGGGATTCCGAGCGATAGTGCGAGGCCTTTGGTATAGTTCACGCCTACGAGAAGAGAGCCTAGCAGACCGGGTCCACGAGTAAATGCGATTGCATCAATGTCCTTGAGCGTCAGCCCGGCTCTAGATACTGCTTCGCTAACTACTGGTACGATGTTCTGTTCATGTGCACGAGATGCCAATTCGGGTACTACACCTCCGTAAGCTGTATGTACCGCCTGCGAGGCAATGACGTTGGAGAGGAGCGTATGCCCACGCAGTACGGCAGCAGAGGTGTCGTCGCATGAGCTCTCGATGCCTAGCACTACGAGGTCATTGCGCCTTGTATCTATGTTTTTTTTCATTTGAGTTTTGCGTCTTTTAGTAACCAATCCCGGTCAGAACTTTGTTCGTTGCGCCAGTTTTGCTACGCACATAGCTCCCAGCGGCAGCTCCTGCATGGGCACATACTTGTTCGCAAGCGAGCAATTCGTCTAGCACTTTGGCTAGATCTGCAGCATCATTGACTATCTTGGCTCCTTCACAAGCAACTAATTCTTTGGCTTCTACAAACTTGTCGATCCTTGGGCCGAAGAGTACGGGAATACCGTATACGGCAGCTTCTAGTGAGTTATGAATGCTTCGCCCGAAACCTCCACCGATGTACGCTATATCCCCATACCTATATATAGAGGATAGTAGGCCAAAGCAGTCTATGATTAGGCAGTCGGGTTGCACCTCTGCACTCCCCGCCGGCTCACGGCTCTGCTGCTGTGTATAGCGTGCATAGGGGCGCTGGAGCTTTGCCTCTATGCTCTGTAGATGCGTTTCGTCTATCTCGTGAGGAGCGATGATCAGACGCATCTTGGGCGTTCGGTTGAAGTAGTTAATCAAGATGTCTTCGTCCATAGGCCACGTACTCCCAGCTACGAGGATTGTGCCACCTGCCTCCCTGAAGGCTGATGCCGAAGCAATATCCTTAGCCTGTGCAGCAATATCTACCACTCTATCGAAGCGAGTATCTCCAGTAGTACTAACATGACTAACACCATGAGCTTGAAGTAGAGCCTTAGACTGATCCTCTTGCACGAAGATATGCGTAAACATCTTCAAGAGGCGCAGGTACCAACGACCTAGTGGGTGGAAGAAGAATTGATCTGAGCGGAAACTTGCCGACACCAAATAGGTCGGGATATTTCTTTGTTGCAGGGTACTTAGCATCGTCGGCCAGATATCATACTTGATGAATATCGCCACATCGGGTCGTGCTAAATCGAGGAATTCATTGACTCGTTGGGCATAATCAGCTGGTAGATACACCACTGCATCAGCTCCCGAATAGCTGTGCCGTACGTTGTAGCCCGACGGACTGAAGAAGCTTACGAGTATTTGGCACGCTGGATCTCGTCGCCGAAGCTCCTCCATCAGCGGACGCCCCTGCTCAAACTCGCCGAGAGAGGCTGCGTGAAACCAAATGGTCTTGCCATTGGGATTGATCCTATGCTTAAGACGTTCGGCTGTCTCGCCACGTCCGACTATGATTTGCTTGGCCTTGGGATGCCATAGAGCAGCCAAACGCATCCCAAGATGAGTAAGAATCCCCGTTAGACTGAATAGGGCCTTCATTATCCCAATGTGCGAACTGCCTGCTCTAGGCGTGCGATCGTTTCTTCACGACCGAGCATCGCCGTAATATCAAACATGTGAGGGCCTTTGGCTTCTCCTACGATAGAGAGGCGGAAGCAGTTCATCACAGCGCCCAGACCATACCCAGCCTCTTTGATCCATTGCTTGACCTTAGTTTCAGTTTCCTCCGTAGGTAGCGCTTCTGGGAGTGTCAGTAGCAGATCTCTAAGCTCAAGCATTTGCTTAGCGCTATCTTCTTTCCAGCGCTTTCGGGCAGCCTTTTCGTCGTAGCTCGTGGGGCGCACGAAGAAGAAGCTAGACTGCTCCCATAGTTCGGGGATTAGCTGGCAGCGTTCTTTTACTAGAGCCACAGCCTTAGCTACATAGTCTAGATCAGCCTGTATGTTATGCTCGGCTAGAGTAGGGGAGAGTAGCTCGGCGAGTAGGCGATTGTCGGCACTCTGAATGTAGTGGTGGTTGAACCAACGCCCTTTGTTGTAGTCAAACTTAGCACCTGCCTTGCTACATTTCTCTAGACTAAAGAGCTTGATTAGCTCGTCCATAGATAGCACTTCACTGGCTTCGCCACCCGGATTCCAGCCTAGTAGCGCTACGAAATTGACCACAGCCTCGGGTAAATAACCACTCTCACGGTAGCCCGATGATACCTCCTCGGTCTTAGGATCTACCCAGCGAAGAGGGAATACAGGGAAGCCTAGACGATCGCCATCACGCTTGGATAGCTTACCGTTGCCGTCGGGCTTGAGCAGTAGAGGAAGATGTGCAAAACGAGGCATCGTATCTTCCCAACCGAAAGCGCGGTAGAGCAGCACGTGTAGCGGAGAGCTTGGAAGCCATTCCTCACCTCTGATTACATGGCTGATCTTCATCAAGTGGTCGTCTACGATATTAGCCAAGTGGTAAGTCGGTAGATCGTCGGCACTCTTGTAGAGCACCTTGTCGTCTAGGATCGAAGAGTTGAAGGTAACCTCGCCTCGGATAATATCACTTACGACAACCTCTTCGTTGGGCTCGATCTTAAAGCGTACAACGTACTGCACTCCCGAGGTGATCAGGGTATCAACCTCTTCTTTAGGCATAGAGAGAGAGTTGCGCATAGATAGTCTGGTGGAGGCATCGTACTGGAAGTTGTCGATCTCCTTGCGCTTAGCCTCTAGCTCCTCTGGTGTGTCGAATGCAATGTATGCTGCACCTCGGTCTAGTAGCTGCTGTACATAGACACGGTAGATATCTCTGCGCTCACTCTGACGATAAGGGCCATTTTCGCCCCCGTAGCTAACGCCTTCGTCGAACTTGATTCCTAGCCACTCCAGAGCCTCGATGATGTATTCCTCAGCTCCCGGAACGAAGCGTTGGCTATCAGTATCCTCGATACGTAGGAGCATATCGCCTCCGTGACTACGAGCGAATAGGTAGTTGTATAGGGCTGTACGTACACCTCCGATGTGTAGTGCGCCAGTTGGGCTAGGCGCAAATCGTACTCTTACTTTTCTATCAGACATAACTATAATGTTCTTTTTCTATGTTGTATGCTTGGTTCTTATAAACCACGCAAAGGTACTGATATTCTCTCAACTTTGACTTTAGGATACAAAAAGGGACTGTGGCAAAAACTAATTTGCCCACAGCCCCTTTCCTTTATCTTGGTTCTAGGTTTGTTGCAAGGTCAAGGTAAAACCTTACTGAAGCACCCAATATTGGGTGCTTCAGCACCTATTATAGTGTGCATTTGCACCCAGTATAAGGTGCAATACGATGCTTTTTCCTTTCGAAAAATAGCGTTAGAAGAAACACAATCTGCATAATTTATCGGGATACCAACTCTATAGTTTCGATAAGGGGCCGCGCCAAAAATGAATTTTGACACAGCCCCCTGATAAGTAGTGAGATGTTGCCTTAACTCTTGAGCCCTGTATCTAGAAGCACTTGCTCAATGGCTGCACCAAGGCCCTCGGGGTTCTTGCCTCCCGCAGTAGCGAAGTGGGCTTGACCGCCCCCCCCGCCTTGTATATGCTTGGCGACAGAGCGAATAATGTTAGCAGCGCTCCAGCCTCTTTGCTCTACCAAATCTTTGCTTAGCATCAATGTAAGGCTACATTTGCCGTCGGGAGTGCGATTGCCCGCTACGAAGAGGAAGCTCTCCTGTAGTTCACCCGCTAACTGGAAGGCCAAGTCCTTGATTGCATCGGCAGGGAAGTCTTCACGCACGATGAAGACACGCACACCAGATAGCTCTTCTCTTCGCTCCAAGAGAGTGGCCTTATACTTAGCAATTTGAGCCTTAACAAGGTCTTGGACCTGTTTGCCTAGCTCGGCATTTTCCTCTACAGTCTTTTTGATTGCTGTGATGAGCTGTGGGCTATTATTGAAAAGCTCCCGAATTGAGCGCAGGGTATCCTCTACTTCATAGAGTACTCGCTCAGCACCAGCTCCAGTAACAGCCTCAATACGTCGAACTCCAGCAGCCACAGAGCTCTCGGAGAGAATGCGGAAGAATCCAATCACACCTGTAGCACTTACGTGTGTACCACCACAAAGTTCAATCGAAGTTCCGTACTTGAGGACTCGTACTTCCTCTCCATACTTCTCACCGAATAACGCCATAGCACCCATAGCTTGAGCCTCTGCGATGGGGACATTTCTAAACTCCTCACGTACCATATTCGCACGAATACGAGCATTAACCAAACGCTCTACTGTACGGAGCTGCTCTGGCTCTACCTTGGAGAAGTGAGCAAAGTCGAAGCGCAATACTTCTGGCGAAACGAATGAGCCTTTCTGCTCCACATGCTGGCCAAGCACTTCCCTTAGAGCTTCGTGTAGTAGGTGAGTAGCAGTATGGTTGGCCTCTGCTGCACGTCTGCGCTCTAGATTGATATGGGCAGTGAAGTGAGCCGTTACATCTTCTGGGAGTTTCTTCATCAGATGAACAGCGAGATTGTTCTCTCTCTTAGTGTCGAAAACTTCGTACTTATTCGTACCGTCATAGAGGTAACCGCTATCTCCTACCTGTCCACCCATCTCGGCATAGAATGGAGTCGCAGAGAGCACGACCTGATAGTATTCTTTGTTCTTCTGACTTACCTTACGATAGCGTAGGATCTCGGTATCAATCTCTGTAAAGTCATAGCCAACGAATTGAGTTTCGCCCTCACGCACTATATGCCAGTCCTCGGCATCTATAGCTGCGGCATTGCGAGCACGCTCTCTTTGTTTCTGCATCGAGCTCTCGAAGCCTGCTTCGTCTACACTCATGCCATGTTCCTGTAGGATCAGAGCGGTGAGGTCTAATGGGAAGCCGTATGTGTCGTATAGGATAAATGCATCTTCGCCAACCAAAACCTTTGTGTTGGCTTCCTTGGCTTCTTCTATTTTTTTGTCGAGCAAACGAATCCCCGTTTCGAGTGTGCGCAAGAAGCTCTCTTCCTCTTCTTTCATCACACGCTGTATAAGGTCACGACCTGAGATAAGCTCTGGATAGGCGTCACCCATTGTTTCGATGAGAGCAGGTATAAGCGTGTACATAAAGGCTTCTCTACGCCCAAGGAATGTATAGCCATAGCGCACCGCACGGCGCAGGATACGACGGATTACATATCCAGCCTTGGCGTTGGAGGGGAGCTGACCGTCTGTAATGGCAAAGGCAATAGTACGGATATGGTCTGCAATCACACGCATCGCAATATCCGTTTCCTTGGTCTGTCCGTATTCGATGCCCGTGAGAGTCGCAATGGTTTGGATAATCGGGGTGAAGATGTCGGTATCGTAGTTTGAGGTCTTGCCTTGTATCGCCATACATAGGCGCTCGAAGCCCATGCCCGTATCAATAACCTTGTTGGGTAGACTATCTAGTGAGCCATCTGCTTTGCGATTGTACTGCATGAAGACGAGATTCCAGATCTCAATGACTTGAGGGTGGCTTTGGTTCACCAATGTCAGGCCATCGACCTTTGCACGTTCCTCGTCCGAGCGAATATCAATATGTATCTCGGAGCATGGACCGCATGGGCCTTGATCGCCCATTTCCCAGAAGTTATCCTTCTTATTGCCATTGATGATGCGCTCGCTGGGTAGGAATTGTGCCCAGATAGAAGCGGCTTCATTATCTCTCTCTAGGTTGTCCTCGGCAGATCCCTCGAATACAGTCACGTAGAGTCGGTTCTTGTCTACACCTAGTACTTCGGTGAGGTACTCCCAAGCCCACTCAATTGCTTCACGTTTGAAATAGTCACCAAATGACCAGTTGCCAAGCATCTCAAACATCGTGTGGTGATAGGTGTCGTGTCCTACCTCCTCTAGGTCGTTGTGCTTACCGCTAACTCGAAGGCACTTCTGAGAATCGGCAACACGTGGATATTTGATGTCTGCATGTCCGAGAATGATATCCTTAAACTGATTCATGCCAGCATTGGTAAACATCAAGGTAGGGTCGCCTTTGATTACCATAGGAGCACTAGGCACAATCTGGTGGCCCTTGCTCTGAAAAAATGCTTTGTACGATGCCCGGATTTCCTTTGACGTCATCATATATTTATATCATCCGTAATTTATTCGTTATACAATAGTTTTAAGCCACAAAAGTACATCTTTCGGAGCAATCCTCAACACATTCATTCGTCTTCGTGTACTACTCCACAACGCTGATGTTGAGGAAACGCAAAAGGAGCTTACGGGTATTGCCATCGTCGAAGCATATTGTCGCCGTGGCTTCGGTTCCTTGCTCGATGTCTAGGATCTCCCCTTGACCAAATCTTTTGTGCAAAACACGCATCCCGACCTTGAAGTTCCCGAGCTCTCGATACTTCGTTGGGGCGGGATCATCTGTAGTCCTACGCCCGAGGTGCTTCATGCGTCCGCCATTTGTGGGCAGGAATGATTGCCCAGTGGTGAAGGTCTTGGGTAGAGGTGTTCCCTCTTGCTTGTTAGGGCGTTGGCTCCAGAAGTCATTCTCTCGCTCCTGCTGCACGGCTAATGTACTTCTAGCTGCAGCATTGCGACTAAGTAAATTTGGAGGAAGCTCTCGGAGGAATCGACTAGGGCGTACAAATGTCGTCTGCCCATTGATGAATCGCTCGCGCACATAGCCAATATGGCAAGTCTTCTCGGCTCGGGTTAATGCTACATAGAATAATCGTCGCTCCTCCTCGAGGTCGTCTAGATCTCCCTGCTTAGCCGAGGGGAATAGCGGTTCGTCTAGACCTACTATAAATACGTGTGGAAACTCTAGCCCCTTGGAGGAATGCATCGTCATAGCCGTGACGCCGACTTCGTCCTCCGCATTAGCATCTTGATCCGTCATAAGCGAGATTTCACTCAAATAGCTTTCCAGAGAAGGCTCTGTGCCTGCCTCAAGGTTATTGAGTTCGTACTCTTTGATGCTTGCCAGTAGCTCTTTGACGTTCTGCTGTCGCATCTTCCCTTCACTACTATTATCGCTCATCAGATCAAGGGGGATACCCGTACGGGTAATCAGCTGCTGAGCTAAGTCGAAGAACTGTAGCTCACTTTTCATAAGCGCACGCATATCCTCTAGTAGCTGGTG
The DNA here is from genome assembly GCF_000768935.1 of Porphyromonas sp. COT-290 OH860. Lineage (NCBI taxonomy): Bacteria > Pseudomonadati > Bacteroidota > Bacteroidia > Bacteroidales > Porphyromonadaceae > Porphyromonas > Porphyromonas sp. COT-290 OH860. The sequence goes on from NZ_JRAR01000031.1 coordinate 39,694, forward strand.
GAAGCTCTGGAGTTTGGTAAGAGTCCCCTTGTTGAATGCTAGCCCCACAGCTTCTGGATCTCTTAGCACATCGACTAAGGGAGTAGCTTGTGGGTTAGCAGCTTGTTGTAGTTTCAGCACGGTAGTATCTCCGATACCTCGACGTGGATAGTTGATGATCCGCAGGAGCGACTCACTATCGTAAGGGTTAATCATTAGGCGTAGATAAGCGATGACGTCCATAATTTCCTTGTGATCGAAAAAAGATCGTCCGCCGTAAATACGGAATGGGATACTTAAGCGACGAAATGCCTGCTCTAGAATACGGCTCTGTGCGTTGGTTCTGTATAGGACAGCAAAATCTTCGTACGATGAGCCATACTGTTCTCTTATCTGCTCAATCCTTTTGCATACCCACATAGCCTCTAGGTCTGCAGAGTAAGTTTCGTGTAGCTCTATGGGATCTCCTATGGCACCAAGTGAGAACACTTCTTTGGGGATTTGATTCTGATTGTGAGTAATGAGGGCACCAGCCACCTGCACGATCGTTTGAGAAGAACGATAGTTTTGCTCTAGTTTGAAGGTCTTGGCCTTTGGGAAAGTTTTCTTGAAGCCAAGCATATTCTCTAGGTTAGCTCCTCGGAAGGAATAAATGCTTTGGGCATCATCGCCGACCACGAAGATTGCCCCCTTGTGTTGCATCAGCTGTTTGGCAATCATATACTGGGCGAAGTTGGTATCCTGATACTCGTCAATAAGCAAATAGTCTATTCGCTCTTGCCAATGGGCTAGTACATCTGGGTAGTCACGAAAGAGTACATTGATCTGGAAAAGCAGATCGTCGAAATCCATCGCATTGTTTTGCTTGAGCTCGGCCGAGTACCTTGTATAGATTTCACTAAGGCGTGGCATCTGAGCCTTGGCATCGGCACTAAGCAACTCGGTCGTCGAGCGATAGACCTCTGGGCTGATGAGGCGATTCTTGGCTGATGAGATACGGTTGAGCACGACGCCCGGCTTATATACCTTGTCGTCTAGTCCCATGAGCTTCATGATTGCTTTGATTCTATTCTTGCTATCGGTCGTATTGTAGATAGAGAACGAAGGGGTATAGCCTAGTAGCTCGGCATGGACACGTAAGATCTGCATGAAGATAGAGTGGAATGTCCCCATACGTATGAAGCGTGCTTGCTCTGGAGCATATAGACTGATGCGCTGGCGCATCTCACGTGCTGCCTTGTTTGTGAAGGTTAGAGCCATGAGCTTGTAGGGCGCATAGCCACAGCGAATCAGGTGCAGGAGCTTGTAGACCAGTACACGTGTCTTGCCACTGCCAGCGCCAGCAATGACCAGCGCAGGGCCATCGTTGTAGACGACAGCCTCGCGCTGAGCAGAGTTGAGATCATTGAGGTATTCTAAATCAATAGGGTCTTGCATCTAGTCTATAATGAACTTAGTCTTTCTTTGAGTATCTGGCAGGCGTCTGGATCCTCGAGTACGGAGAGAAGGGACTGGACGAATAGATCGGCTTTCTCTTGGCTCGTCATGTTCTTTACGTCCCTAGTGGTAGCGTCCATATCAGTCTGAGGAATACGTATAGACTGGGCCACAACCTCTGTGCAGAGAGTGATATACTTCAAGGCCTCCTCTGGCATATTGCTGCCGTCGTCTAGTAGAGGGAAGACTGGGCGATACTTGTGAATGAACTTGTAGAATGGTCCGATAACGAACGGACTAATATGCTGCAAGATCGAGGATAGCTGTACGGGGGTGAGTTTGCGTAGCGTATCAATGCGCATGAAGAGATGCTCTATATGCATCTTCTTGATCGTCACAGATACATTGTTTTTCCACTCCTTGAGCCGGTCGGCATTGTCCACGTACACGAAGGTTGTAGCGGGGTGATCTACTAGAGGTAGCGCAGCAAACTCGCTAGAGGTCAAGATGCGTATGGGTAGCTGTGCAAACTCTTGATAGAGCGACATAATAGACCTCCATAGGCTAACCTCAGCCTCATTGTCTAGGACTACGTACCCCTGATGGATCTGCTCCACTCCTTGGTAGACCTCTTCAACGAGCCGGGCTACTAGGTGTGCGAAGTTGGGAGATTTGGCACCTACCATTAGGCTACAATGTCTGTAGCATAGCTGGTAGAGAAGCTCTTCCATATAGCGATCTTTAGCCGAGTACTCGACACGATCCCAAGGTATCATGCCTTCGGGGAAGCTGTTGCGTAGCTCCAAGCGCCATGTCTCCTCTCGAATGTATTCACGGACAAACTCCTCTACATCTTCGTAGCAGCGGAAGGTGTTGGAGATAGCTCTCGCCTGCTCGCAAATCTCAGAGAGTAGATGATAGTTCTCGGGAGGTAAAATGCCTTCTTCGGTGAAGTACTTCTTGTAGAGCTGTAGATACTCCATGGTAAACTGATCACCAAGACGCATTCTGATGCTCCGCCCTCCCTTATAGCTGACGTATATGGACGAATAGGGTGGGTTATAGGTCATACCCGCCCATGGGTAGCCCTCCACATGTTCTTGCAAATATAGTGCTACAGCCTCTAGATGCTTGCAAGTACCTAGCCCATTGGTGCGGAAGTCGAGGCAAGAACAAAAGTTCCGATCGCTACGTACTCCTCTGAATGCAGTTCGGTAGCGCCCCGATCCACTACTAACCAAATAGTCCCCCCAGATACGGTTGTCATCGAGGTGCTCTACAGAGAAGTCTGCTTGCTCTGCATGTTCGCGGCGCAAGGCTACCTGCCAGTCCTCTATAGACATGCCCTCGGGGCAGATCTTATTGGATAAACGACTCTCTATTTTCATAGTTCAAATACTGTAAATACATCCATAGTTACTAACTCAATCATTTTGCACTCAACTCGGCTTTGAGGAAAGGAGCAGTTTGGCTGTGCTTGCACTCTGCCAAACCCTCTGGAGTACCAGAGTAGACTAGCTGTCCACCTTCTCTTCCTCCCTCTGGGCCAATCTCTATTAGGTAATCTGCACACTTGACGACGTCAAGGTTGTGCTCGATGACTACTATCGTATTTCCTCTCTCAACCAAGCGATTGAGAATACCTATCAGCACACGTATATCCTCGAAGTGTAGTCCCGTAGTAGGCTCATCTAGTATATACATCGTACGTCCCGTATCTCGCTTGGATAGCTCTGCGGCCAGCTTGATACGCTGGCTCTCGCCTCCAGAGAGTGTGGTCGAAGACTGCCCCAGCTTGATGTAGCCTAAACCGACCTCCTGTAGTACGAGTAGTTTCTTGAGGATATGTGGCACGTGCTCAAAGAACTCTACAGCCATATTGATCGTCATGTCGAGCACGTCCGCAATAGACTTGCCCTTGAAGCGTACCTCAAGAGTTTCTCGATTGTAGCGCTTGCCATGACACACTTCGCAAGGAACTAGCACATCGGGTAGGAAATTCATCTCTATACTCTTATAGCCATTTCCTCTGCATGTGTCGCATCTACCTCCCGATACATTGAAGGAGAAGCGCCCAGGCTTGTATCCTCGCATCTTACTCTCTGGTAAATTTACGAATAGATTGCGAATATCCGTAAATAATCCCGTGTAAGTAGCAGGATTGCTGCGTGGAGTACGTCCGATGGGTGCCTGGTCGACAGAAACAACCTTGTCGATGAGCTCAATGCCATCAATGCCATCGTGTGGCATGGGTTCTTCCATGGAGCGGTAGAGCCTCTGGCTAAGGGCAGGGTAGAGTGTCTGGTTGATCAGCGTACTCTTGCCACTACCAGATACCCCCGTCACACAGATCAGTGTCCCGAGAGGGAGCTCTACATCGATACCTCGTAGATTATTGCCCCTCGCGCCTCGTATGCGTAGTACCTCTCCCGATCCTTGTCTTCTTACAGTAGGAACTTCGATAGACATATCTCCACTGATATACTGCGCCGTGATGGTGCGAGCTGTCATCATCGCTTTGGGGGTACCTTGAAATACTACCTCGCCTCCCAAGCGACCAGCCTTGGGCCCCATGTCGATGACATGGTCGGCTTGTAGCATCATGTCCTTGTCGTGCTCCACAACGATGACTGTATTGCCTAGATCTCTTAGCTGCTTGAGTGAATCAATCAAGCGCATATTATCTCTCTGATGTAGACCAATGCTGGGTTCGTCTAGGATATATAGTACCTCAACGAGCTGCGTGCCTATCTGTGTCGCTAGGCGAATGCGCTGGCTCTCGCCCCCAGAGAGTGTGGCGGCAGAACGGTTCATTGACAGGTACCCTAGCCCAACATCAAGCAGGAAGGAGATACGTTTGCGAATCTCTTTGAGCACCTCGGTGGCGATGGTACGTTGGGCTCCACTTAATCGCTGCTCAATGCCCTCGAGCCAAGTGGACAGAGTGGTGAGTTCTAGCCCACCAAGCTCGCCGATGTTTTTGCCATCTATATAGTAATGTAGGGCTTCTTTGTTTAGTCGCAGCCCCTCGCACTCTGGGCACACTTCAGTTTTCATAAACTGCATGGCCCATTTATTGGCGTTGTAGTCAAACTCCTCTCCGCTTAGCTCGGGCAGGTATTCGGCTAGGCCATTATAGTTTACCGAAAACGTCCCCGTACCGTAGAACTCCTTGTGGTCGATGGCGATGCCATCGGTAGTCCCATATAAAATCTCCTCAATCAAACCCTCTGGAAGGTCACGGATTGGTGCTTTGATATCGGCCTCGTGGCGAGCAAAAAGTCCCTCAAGGAGCCTGAAGACAAGGATTCCTCTGTGTTTACCTAGAGGAGCAATCCCTCCCTTGTAGACACTCAGACTAGGGTCAGGTATCATAGCCTCTCGGTCTAGGATCTTGACCTCGCCTAGCCCTCTACAGTGTGGGCAGTAGCCGTTGGGCGAGTTGAAGGAGAAATTGTGTGGGGCAGGCTCGCTGTAGGCAAGCCCCGTATCAGGACACATCAGCTTACGGCTGTAGTAGCTCATCTCCCCAGTTCCTATATCCATTACCATCATCACACCATCGCCCTCTCTCATCGCCAAATTGACGCTGCTGGCTAGTCGGCTTCTGTGCTCCTCGTCTACAACGAGTTTGTCGGTTTGCACCTCTACGCTATGTAGCTTATAGCGGTCGAGCTTCATTCCGTAAGTGATCTCACGGAGCTCGCCATCGACACGTACGGATAGGTAGCCTTTTTTGCGTAGGTGCTCAAAGAGCTCCTTGTAGTGCCCCTTGCGTTGCTTGACCACTGGTGCTAGCAGTAGTACCCTGCGCCCTTGGTAGCGTGCTATGATAAGGTCTAGTATTTGAGCCTCGGTGTAGCGCACCATAGGTTTGCCAGAGAGATAAGACACGGCCTCGCCAGCCCTAGCGTAGAGCAGACGAAAGAAGTCGTAGATCTCAGTCACCGTACCCACGGTAGAGCGGGGGTTGCGGTTCGTCGTCTTCTGGTCAATCGAGATTACTGGGCCCAACCCTTGTATATCATCGACGTCGGGCCGCTCCATACCTCCACCCAGAAATCCACGGGCGTAGGCACTGAAGGTATCTATATACCGCCTTTGTCCTTCGGCGAAAATAGTGTCGAAGGCAAGGGACGACTTACCACTACCGCTCAACCCAGTAAGCACCGAGAGCGAATAGCGTGGTATGTGAGCGTCTATGTTTTTGAGGTTGTGAACTCTAGCTCCTCTTATTTCTATATCTTGCATCTAAGTCGTAGTCCTGTATTCTTACCCTAATAGGGTGTTATCTCTGAGGTTTGGGCTCAGAGCCATCGAAATCGCTTTTGAGAATGCTGATTGATCCCTTGCGATTGTACTTCACGCCGTCCGATCCCTCGGCTGTAATCACGTAGTAATAAACCCCAGAGGGTACAATATGCCCCCGATAATGTCCGTCCCAGCCACCATTGGGATCCCCCCAGCGATAGATCTCTTGGCCAGAGGGACTGAAGATGCGTGCATCGAAACGAACAAGCGACCGAGCGAATACCTTGAAAACATCATTAATCCCCGGGCTAGAACCGGGACTAAAGGCATTGGGAACCTCCAAGCTCGACTCTGTGATACGAACAACTTGCTCGAAACTATTGTCGAAGCAAGTGCCCGATCTGTTGCTAACATCTAGTCGGATGCGGTAGCGCCCTGATTGATTGAAGGTGTAGGTCGCCTCTGCGCCCGTGTAATTGAGTAGGGGAGCATTGTCCTCCATGCGCTCTATACGCCACTGATACTTGGCGGCAGCGGGCTCGTTACCAATGGCCGCTAGTCGTAGAGTAGCTGGTGCCGATAAGTTCTCCCAGTCTACTTCTTTGCCTCCGTCCTGCCCCTCAACCTCTATGTACGGCCGAACAGCCAAACGATAGCCCTCTACCACGGAAGAGGTAATGGGGCGATAGTTTAGTCCGAAAGATTTGATCCATTTATCTCCCTCTAGCGTATAGGGGGTGTCGGCAAGGGAAGCCTCTAGCTCAATGTGATTATCCTGTGCCTCAGCTATGCTCCTCTGCTGTTCTCTCTGGTAGCTGCGAGAGGCTTCGTCCCAAACCAACTGATCGTAGCGCAGGGATAGCTCTCGTGCTAGAGTGTGCGGCACTCCACTAGGGGTATGATAGGTAAGCATTGGTATGGAACCCTGAGCGGAGAGTCGTATGCGAGAGCAGGGGTCGCTAGGGTGTGGCTCCGCCGACAGAGAGGTAATCTCTAGTGGTGTAGCAGCGTAGTCGATCAGGTAGTAGTAGCGAGGCAATCCCTCTGTTGGGCGGATAAAATAGCCGTAGCCAGCCTCTGGTTGATTGATGAGCCATGCCCCAAGATCTGCGTTGTAGACAGCACTCGGTAGGGGCTCTGCTTGTAGCGCATCTTTGCTATATCGCCAAGCACTGGCTGTCGCTGCTCCCGCTAGGACCAAGCGCTCAGCTCGTCCCATAAGCACATAAACGTCTAAGCGCTCAGGGGCATTGCTCTCGGCGAGTTGGTGCTGTACCCCCTCAATCCGAAAAGACTGAGCTCCACCCCATTGCCAGGGGAGGAGCAGTATCGAGGCAAATATCAGCTTCTTGAATGAATTGAATATACGCATCTCAGTAAAAACACTCCGACTTGAGTGTTTGACACAAAATTACAAAAATCCGTCAAATTAGACACATTCTCAAGCCGAGAAATCATAAAAAATGTACAATCCCGATAAGGTCGTTTGGGTTAGAGAGCTCCGTGGCCCCATTTGGACATCTATATCATCGCCTCTAGAGTACGATGTGCTCACTTCTAGATAGTGGCTCAAGCTCTCCGCTTGGGCTGTCTTACCCTTGCTCTCTTTGGGCTCTGATGATATGCCTTTTTAGACAATGGCGTTAGTCTCGAGAGACTCCTCGGCCCAAGAGCTAGCTCTACGTATAGAGCCTACCGTGATAGCACCCGAGGCTGAGATAGGCCAAGGGTACCTCCCCATACAGATAGGCCTGAGTAGTAAGAAAAAACACTTTGAATGTGAACATGATAATTCTTCCATTTCATTGTACTATTCGTCGGGTAAAAGATAGAGCAACCATTAGATGTAATCCCGATTACCACTCTCATGATCCTCAATATCTACACTGCAAATATACCCAAGATCGTTATTGATCAAACTATTAGGCAGAGCATATCCCAAGCCCTTGCATTTGTCAATATCGTTAGTAGCCCATTTTCTAGACATAGTGTTAAGAATTGTTAATCTTTAGCCTAGGATTTAGACGACTATAAGGTGTTTTCATGGACAGTGAAGAGGCTTCTTTGTGAAAATTGAAGGACTGATTTTGTTTAGTTGTAGGACTGATTCATTCCGGTGTGTCCATCAATCTCAACGGATTGATGGGGAAAAAGTAGGGATAGAGTGCCTTAGAAGCAGAAAATCTCCTAATTGATTGGTGTATCTATTTGTTTTTTAGTGTTTTGGTTTTATGGCGTTTTTGAGGCGGTTTTGGGGTCGGGTGGGGGCAAGATGCTCATGCGAAGATGAACGCAATCTAGAGCCTCCTAGGGGGCAAATACGACCTTTGTATCTTCTGCTCCATATCCGCATAGTATTCCCACTAACATTCTGAAAACTGATCTAAAATATAAATCTGGGTTAGTGGACAATGACAGAGAGAGCTACTTGATTTGTGTGAGACAAAATCCATTAGAAATGGTTATCCTCTCCCCTTGTTAGCCTGATGCCTCTAGTGGGTTCCTCTATGGATATTGTGCAATAGTTTCCTTTGTGTTACCCACTCGGGCGCTAGGCAGGTTAGACTGCACAAGGTCAAACTACAGGTTGAGGGTAACTATGTACTGCTTGCCGAGTTGATTGATGGTGCCGCTCCCAATCCGTTCAATGNTAGGCAGGTTAGACTGCACAAGGTCAAACTACAGGTTGAGGGTAACTATGTACTGCTTGCCGAGTTGATTGATGGTGCCGCTCCCAATCCGTTCAATGCCAAGGGACAAAGGATTGACGACCTAACGGGACTGCAGCCTATCCAGCCAAGAAGTAAGCTTCACTAGATTGAGACCGTTGCACGGCATTTTGCCTCTTTTCGGTTAGATGTGTTGCATATACCTCTGATTACTAATATCTTTAATATGTAATTAACTGTATTGACATGGCAACTAAACCAACCGAACCAGCTCCTAGCTTCCTACAAGTATATACTCAGGTTCGTCGCGACCG
>NZ_JRAR01000032.1:0-62520 GCF_000768935.1 Porphyromonas sp. COT-290 OH860
GGGGGATAGTATTCAAGGCTCCCAAAGCCGCTCAAACACTCAAAAAACATCGAGAAAGATACAAGAAACTTTGAGCGGCGCATTGCGCAATAGTCTCATAATGTGTCGACATGCCTGATAAACACCAAGAACTGATTTTCAAGTATTTTACAATAATCTCATGCACCACTGCTCTAGAAACCTTGAAATATGGTGAGCTTGCTGTGCAATTTGTAGTGCGAACGAATAGATAAAAACTATTACCTTTGTGTGTCAATATATTAACTTAGGTAAAGGAGCTATTCATCACAATGGAGAAGATCATTCGCAAGGCATTGGTATCTGTCTATCACAAAGAGGGTTTAGCAGAGATCCTAGCCGAACTTAATCAAGCAGGTGTTGGGTTTATATCCACAGGAGGCACGCGTGCCTTCATTGAGTCTTTGGGGTACCCTTGTGAGGCTGTTGAGGATTTGACCCAATATCCCTCTATGCTTGGTGGACGTGTCAAGACGCTACACCCCGCCATTCTTGGTGGTATCCTAGCACGTCGTGACCACAAGACCGACCAAGAGGAGGTAGCTAAGTACCAAATCCCGCTGATTGATCTGATCATCGTAGACCTCTACCCCTTCGAAGCTACGGTGGCCTCTGGTGCAAGCCCCGAGGAGATCATCGAGAAGATTGACGTGGGAGGCATATCGCTCATTCGTGGAGCTGCCAAAAACTTCGCCGATGTCGTGATCGTTGCCTCTCAAGCTCAGTACGCACCTCTATACAAGATCCTCAAGGCTCAGGGAGCTAAGACCACACTAGAGCAGCGTCGAACCTTCGCTCGCGATGCCTTCGCCGTAAGCTCAGGTTACGATGCCGCAATCTTCCGCTACTTCGACGCCGATATACAGACCGCTTTCCGCCCCTCTGCCGACCACCCACAGCCTCTGCGCTACGGAGAGAATCCTCATCAGCGAGGTTTCTTCTTTGGTGATCTCGGCCGCTACCTTGAGCAGCTACACGGCAAGGAACTATCCTACAACAACCTGCAGGATATTGATGCCGCTATCCAACTCATTCAAGACTTCGAGGAGCCAAGCTTCGCCATTCTCAAGCACAACAATGCTTGCGGTTTTGCCTCTCGCTCCACAATCCTAGAGGCTTGGGAGGCTGCATTGGCCTGCGACCCAGTTTCTGCTTTCGGTGGAGTACTGGTGGCCAATCGTCCGATTGACCAAGCTACAGCCGAGTCGATCAATCAGCTATTCCTCGAGGTGCTCATCGCTCCAGAGTTTAGCCCAGAGGCGCTTGAGGTGCTCAAGAGCAAGAAAAATCGTATTCTGCTCGTGCAGAAGGCACGTATTGAGAGCCAGTGGACCTACCGCTCTATGCTCGGCGGAGTGCTCCAGCAGGAGTGCGACACGGCTATAGAAGTAGCGAAGGATCTGCGCCCCGTAACGCAAAAGACAGCGACCGAGCGTGAGGTTGAGGATATGATACTCGCCAATAAACTCGTTAAACATAGTAAGAGCAACGCCATCGTACTAGCCAAGGACGGTCAGCTCCTAGCCTCTGGCATCGGGCAGACCTCCAGAGTAGATGCCCTACGCCATGCCATTGACAAGGCTCGAGGCTTCGGTTTCTCGCTCGAGGGCGCAGTGCTCGCCAGCGATGCTTTCTTCCCCTTCGACGACTGCGTTACCCTAGCTGCTGAGGCAGGTATTACCGCCATTGTGCAGCCCGGTGGATCTGTTCGTGACGAGGATAGCATCAAGAAGGCCGATGAGCTCGGTGTAGCTATGGTGTTCACCGGGGTCAGACACTTCAAGCACTAATCAGGCATTCATACAGGCCTAACAAGAAGACTAAAACAAACAGACAGAATGGGACTATTCACCTTCAGACAAGAGTTGGCCATGGACCTAGGGACGGCCAATACTATCATAATCAAAGACGGCAAGATCGTTCTAGACGAACCCTCGGTGGTTGCCTTCGACGTTCGTACGGGCGAGATGATTGCCGTGGGGACTAAGGCACGTGAGATGTACGAAAAGGGTAATGCCAATATCCGTACGATTCGCCCGCTCCGTGACGGCGTAATTGCCGACTTCAACGCTGCGGAGAAAATGATACGAGGTATGATCCGCATGATCAGCCGTCGCCGTAGCTGGTTTACGCCATCGTATCGTATGGTTGTATGCATTCCCTCTGGCAGTACAGAAGTGGAGATCCGTGCCGTACGTGACTCAAGCGAACATGCAGACGGACGTGATATATATATGATCTACGAACCTATGGCTGCAGCCGTGGGCGTCGGGATTGATGTGCTAGCCCCAGAGGGACACATGATTGTGGACATAGGTGGCGGTACGACGGAGATTGCCGTTATCTCGCTCGGTGGTATCGTCAAAGATGAGTCGATCCGTACGGCTGGCGATGAGTTCACTCGTGACATCATGGATCACATGCGCGACGTGCATAAGGTCAAGATCGGGGAGCGCACAGCCGAGCAGATTAAGATCAACGTTGGTGCGGTCTACATGGATCTAGACAATCCTCCTTCGGATTATCTAGTGCGTGGTGCCGATATGATGAATACGAAACCTCGGGAGATCATGGTCAATTATCGTGAGATCTGCGAGTGTCTGGAGAAGTCTATCCTCAAAATCGAGAACGCAATCCTCAAAACGCTCGACGAAACCCCTCCCGAGCTATACTCCGACATCTGCATCAATGGCGTTGTACTGGCAGGTGGCGGCGCACTGCTTAGAGGTCTGGACAAACGTCTGACCAATCGCTTCGGCATTGAGTTCAAGATCGCAGAAGATCCACTACACGCCGTAGCTATCGGTACGGGTGTTGCGCTCAAGAATATTGACACATTCAACTTCCTCATTCGATAGACCTTAGAAGCTCGCCCCTCTTGTAGGCTGGTTGTGCGTTTTCTGTCTATCAAGTTACCCTAGAGTCTGTGCCGTAAATCTCCTCTGTTGGATTTATGACGCAGGCTCGCCCTATTAAATTCGTCCGCTAGTGAATAAGCTCATCGACTTCATCATTGCGCACAAACATTGGTTCCTGTGGCTCGTGCTTCAGGCCATCGCTTTGTTGCTGCTGATGAATGATGGGCTGTATCGTCGCAGTGTATCGATCTACGCGACCAATATGGCTGTTGGACACCTCAATGAGTGGATGACCGAGGGGCGGAGCTACCTAGACCTTAGACGCAAGAACGAACTGATCCTGCAGGAGAAGGCTCGTCTAGAGCATGACTATATTGCCCTCAAACGTGCCGTCAGCGACGCCCAAGCAGAGGGCAATCTCCCCGACAGCCTGCTCTACAACCTACAGGGCATGACCCGTCGAGAGGTCGTGACGGCTCGTATCGTTAATCTGGTCAATAGGACAGGCGATCTCTACTACATCATCAACCGAGGAGAGCAAGACGGCATACGTGCCGACATGGCTGTGATGAGCGAACACGGCGTCATGGGTACTGTCATGCAGGCTTCGAAGCACTATGCAGTCGTAATCCCAGTGATTAACTCCAAGCTCAAGCTCAGCTGCTCGCTCAAAGGCAAAGAATATCGGGGGACGCTCAGTGCTCAGGGGCTCAATGCCCCCGTGATCCTAGGCGGATTACCCCTACATGCCGAGGTCGAGGCTGGCGATACGGTACAGACGAGTGGCTACTCCTATGTCTATCCCGAGGGACTTATGGTCGGCATCGTAGAGCAGAGTGATACCGAGGGCGTAGAGGGAGCAGAAACAGCTTTCGGCACTTACCGCATCCGTCTAGCGACCGACTTTGAGCGTTTGAGCTATGTTTATGTACTGCTAGCTCCACCAATGAGCGAGGCTCAGGAACTAGAGAAAACTGCTTTACCAGATGAATAGTACTTGGCTTCGCTTCATCTTGATGAGCTTGCTGATCATTGCTCTACAGGTGTGGGTGCTCAGTCCCATAGCGCTCTACCGTGTAGCTACACCATACGTCTACCCTGTCCTGCTGCTACTTTTACCTATTCGTCTGAAGCCTACGGCACTCACGCTGATTGGCTTCGCTCTAGGCTCTATGATCGACATCCTCGGTATAACACCCGGGTTGCATGCCTCGGCTCTGACCTTCGTTGGCTTCCTGCGCTACTATCTAGTCAAGCCAATGCTAGACAAGAATATGCCCGACTATCTACTCCCTCTGTACGATACCCTCAAAGGCGGATCTATTCTTTTGCTCGTCGAGCTGATGACCCTACACCACGTGGTGCTGTATCTGCTAGATGCAGGTCAGTACTTCGACCTGCCTTTCCTGCTCATTCGCTTGGGAGCTGGCTGGCTATACTCCATGATTCTGGCGCTCATCGTCCTCTTCTTCTTCTCTATTCGTCTCCAACCACGTCCGGGTCATGGTCAATGATAAGTTTTATAGTCGGCGGATTCTTTTCATCGCCATTACTATAGCGATTATCCTGATCTATATAGCCCGCCTCTTCTATCTGCAAATCCTAAGCGATGGTTACAAGGAGCGTGCAGAAAACAATGCCTATTACATCAAATCCATTCACCCCTCCCGTGGCGTCATCTACGATCGTCGTGGCAAGCTCCTCGTTGCCAATCGTCCTGCTTACGACCTGATGGTGACGATGAATGAGGCACGCCATAAGCTTGATACGACCAAGTTGGCAGAGGTAATCGGTATGCCCCGTGAGGATCTAGCCGCCAAACTGGAGCAAGTCAAGGATCGTCGACGAAACCGAGGCTACTCGCCCTATACGGCTCAGCTACTCATCTCGCAGCTTGAGCCCGAGGAGGTCGGGCGTTTCCAAGAGCAACTCTACAAATTCCCCGGATTTCATATTCAGAGCCGTACAGTACGCCAGTACGACTATCACCATGCTGCACACATTCTAGGCTATCTTGGAGAGGCAAGCCCCTACGACCTAGAGCGAGATAGTGCACTTGTCGCTGGCGACTATGTGGGCAAGAGTGGCATTGAGCGCTTCTACGACAAAGCTCTCAGAGGTATCAAGGGGCGAGAAATCCTACTTAGGGACTCTCGTGGCCGCATCAAAGGCCGGCATAATGCTGGCCAAGATGATACTCAGCCCGTCAATGGGCAAGACCTCTACCTCTCGATCGACAGCGATCTGCAGGCTCTAGGCGAAGAGCTCATGCAGGGTAAACGTGGTGCCATAGTAGCAATCGAACCCAAAACTGGCGAGGTACTAGCACTGGTGACCTCACCCACTTTCGACCCAGCCCTACTGGCTGGCAAAGACAAGGGCGAGCAGCATCGACTGCTTGAGGAAGTGCCGGGGAAGCCTCTATTCAACCGTGCTATTATGGGGACCTATCCTCCGGGCTCGACCTTCAAGCCCGCCCAAGCAGGCATATTTCTCGCCGAGAGAGTACTGATGCCTCAGACACCACTTAGCTGTGTTGGTGGCTATCCTCGCCTCAGAGGTCGTCCACGATGTCACCCACATGCCCCATCACCTGCGCTAATCTACTCATTGGCCACCTCTTGCAATAGCTACTACTGCTGGGGTATGCACTTCTTGCTAGACAATAGAGATCGCTACCCCAATATACAGGAAGCCTTCGAGGCATGGAAGCATCATATCGTATCGCTTGGCTTCGGCTACCCAACGGGTATAGACCTCAGCGGAGAGAAGCGTGGCTATATCCCCAACCACAAGGTCTACGACAAGGCTTATCCCAACGGCTGGAACTCTAGTACTATCATCTCAATCTCTATCGGGCAGGGTGAGATCCTCTCCACACCTCTACAGATGGCCAACTTGGCGGCAATCATCGCAGGGCGTGGGTCGTGGCGTAGGCCCCATGTGGTACAGCGTCTATCCGGGTCGCCTCTAGACACCGTTTATACTGCTCTTAGGCACTCGTCTGTCACTGCTGAGCAGTGGGAGTATGTGGTGCAGGGTATGGCTATGGCTGTAACTTCTGGTACTTGTCGAGCAGCGAACTTCGCCCCCGGAGAGATTGAGGTTTGTGGCAAGACCGGTACCGCAGAGAATCCGCATGGTAAGGACCACTCCGCTTTCATTGGCTTCGCACCACGCCAAAATCCACGCATCGCCATCGGGGTTTATGTGGAGAATGGAGGCTTTGGAGCCCGATTTGGCGTACCTATCGGCCGTGTGATGATGGAGCACTACCTACGAGAGGGCAAACTCTCCGAAACGGCCTTAGCCATAGCAGGCGAAATGAAACGGACATCAATCTCGTACTACAATGGGCTCTAAGCGCAACGAATCTCTCTGGAAGTCGATTGACTGGTTTACTATCGGCCTCTACTTGATCCTAATCATAGCGGGGTGGTTTGCAATCTGTGGTGCAACCTATAGCTTCGATGCAACCGAATTGGTCGCTGCTGGTAGCCGCCCGATGATGCAGCTTATATGGATGGGGCTGGGTTTGGTGATTGCTTTCGCCGTACTCATGGTCAATCCTAGGATCTTTGAGGAGGGAGCTCCCATATTCTACCTCCTAATGCTAGGGCTTCTGCTGGTGACGATCTTTGTCGCTCCCGACATCAAAGGCTCGCACTCGTGGTTAGTCATAGGCCCTCTGCGTCTACAGCCAGCAGAGTTCGCCAAGGTTGCCACTGCACTTGTCCTCGCTTGGCAATGCAATAAGTATGGTTTCGAGATCAATTCTTTCCGTAGCTACGCCACGCTGATAGGGATTATTTTTATCCCTATCCTAATGATCCTTGCCCAGAGCGAAACGGGCTCGGCCTTGGTTTTCTTCGCTCTCTTTTTAGCTCTCTATCGAGAGGGTTTCTCGGGGCTGTTTATGGGTCTAGGCTTCTCTGCTGTAGTCTACTTTGTCGGGGCTCTAGTACTTGATGGTGTCCTTTGGCTTGGCGATACCACTCGAGCCGATGTGCTCGTCGTGGGTAATGCTGTGCAGCTCTTTACCCTCGGCATGCTTGCTATCTATGGCAAACGTATGCTCCCGCTCGTACTGAAGATTGGCGCTGCTGGAGCCCTACTGCAGCTTGTTGGCCTCCTAGTAAATCTCTATCTCTACCCCTTCGATCTCTCTTGGCTTACTCTAGGGCTCTTGGCTACGCTTATCGGCTATCTGCTCTATCTATCACTCAGCCAATACCTCTCTCGTTATTTACTGATAGCAGGCTTCGCCCTAGGCTCTCTCGGCTTCTTCTACTCGACGAGTTATGTCTTCGATGAGATCCTTGAGCCACACCAGCAGGTGCGCATCAAGGTTGCCCTCGGGATAGAGAACGACCTACGAGGCAAAGGCTACAACGTAGATCAGTCTAAGATCGCCATCGGCTCGGGCGGACTATGGGGCAAAGGCTTCCTAGAGGGGACACAAACTAAGCTCAACTATGTACCCGAGCAGGATACGGACTTCATACTCTGCACCGTGGGCGAGGAGAAAGGCTTCGTCGGGACAACACTCCTGCTTCTGCTTTACGGCACACTCATTCTACGTCTAGCGGCACTTGCCGAGCGTCAGACCTCTACTTTTGGGCGTGTATATGGCTATTCGGTAGCCTCTATTCTGCTCTTTCACCTCTTCATCAACGTGGGTATGGTTATTGGCCTAATTCCAGTGATCGGCATTCCGCTACCATTCTTTAGCTATGGAGGCTCTTCTCTGTGGGGCTTCAGCTTTTTGCTTTTCATTTTCCTTGGTATAGATGCTCGGCGACATAATAAGCACTTGTAGTAGTGCTTGCTGAAGCCCTCAGGGATATACAAAAAAAGAAGACCGTCTACTGAAGTAGTAAACGGTCTTTTCTTTTGAGCCTCTTGTCGGATTCGAACCAACGACCCCGAGATTACAAATCACGTGCTCTGGCCAACTGAGCTAAAGAGGCAGGAGGGTAAGCGATCCATATCGCACCGCTACGACCTAATACCCTTGCTGCGATCAAACCCTGGGGGAGTCAAAGGGAGCTGGTCGTATGGGACTTACCCGATGCAAAAGTACTACTTTTCTGCGAATTTGCAATACCCGTCTAGACAAAAATGGCGAACTCCTTATGAGTTCGCCATTTAATCTTCTAGTATCTAGAGCTTTTTGGTCTAGATGTTTTTTGCTTACCAGAGGGCTTTCATAGCTTCCGACTCGATGCAAATACGCTTAGCCAAGATGATACAGTAGATAGGTAAACCAATGGCAAGTGTGTACCATGAGTGGCAAAGTAGAGCAACCCCAATGAGCTCGGGGATGATGTTGAGGAAGTAGTTGGGGTGGCGTACCACACGGAAGAGCAGGCTACGCTCGATGCGATGATTAGGAGCGATATAGACCTTAACCGTCCAGATATCTCTAAGGCAGTAGATCACATAGAAGAGCATCACATAGGCAAAGAGCATCACGCCAATGCCTGCATACGAAGTCCCATCTAGCGCAGTACCTCTGAGATAAGCCTCTACTAGGGCTGCGATGTAGTAGGCCGTGTGGGCGAGTGTTAGTAGAAGCGAATTTTTGGCTCCATACTGTTTGGCTCCTAGTGAGATGAGACGCTTTTCGTTGCGTATAGAAATCGCAAGCGTCATCAGTCTAACGGCGAAGAAAGCGCCGAAAACAACAAAAATGGAAAACATAAATGTATAATAATAGATAGTTACTATGCTTGTAACGGGTAGATTGGGTGGAGATTATATAGCCACTAGCCCTCTACGATATTGGGGGACAAAGGTAAAAAAGTCGTGTGGGCTAGACAAACCCTAGCCGAATACTCGAGCCACATCTATCAAAATCGGAGCGATAGGCTAGTGGGATCAATTCCAACTAACCACGGCGACACAGCACGCAGCGTCGCTACAAGCTAAAAAGGTTTAGGGGTGCTATTACTTCTTTTATGTTAAGAACCGTAAACAAATTGGGTCTAAATCGGGACGGACGGCAGAGAGGTTTTGGGCGATTGAGGCCACTGTTGAGCAAATTAATGGGAAGACTTTTTCGGATTGGTGGGCTAATCCTCGGCGATGTGTCCACTAATCCGAGAAGATTGATGGGAAGAAATCTCCAAAAAGGCGCCACGAAAGCATAAAATTAGCCAGATGTATGTTTTATACATCTGGCTATTAGTTGCTTACAATACCCTTGTTTGGGGCGGTTATTTTCACTTGGCTGGAGGTGGATCCCCAAGCGAGATCAGACGCCATCTAGAGCCCGCTAGAGGCCAAATACGAGGTTTGTGCTTTTTCGCCTGCTCGCTCTAGTGGTTTCCCAACAACATTCTGAAAAATGAACGAAAATCTAAATTTTGCCCGCCAAGACCTATCCCCTCTACAAGAGGTAGAGCTATACACCTATTCCCTAAAACGAAAGGCTGCGCCAAAGGTGAATTTGCCACAAACCCTACCTATTGATTTATGACAAATTTCCCTAGCTCGGGAGGATTTCATCTTGAGAGAACAGGCTGCTCCAATCGTAGACATCGCCATCTGTAGACTGCCTATTGGGCTGACAGAGATTCTCTCGCTCAGGATCGTAAATAGGCGACAGAGCCATAATACCAGCCTCCTTGATCGACTTTTTGGTTCCTGTGACGATCAAATCTAACTCCTCCGCATAGATTGGGGTAACAGACATAAAAAAGATCTGCTCGCCCGTAGACAGAGTTAGCGGGCTAAGCTGCTTATGCCTACGTGTGATGCCTTTGAGCCCTCTGAAATATACGCCCGTAAATAGCCCAACTTCGTCCACCGAATCTGGTGCGAAATCAATACAATCACTCTCCTCGATAGAGCAGTCTTGGTTGTTGATGATGTACGTATTGAGCTTGAGCAATGCTTGTACGTACCACGGCGTGTTTCTGATTAGCTCAGGGGTAACGACCGTATCGGCTGGTAGTGCGATGCAAAACTCTATACGCCCTCCCAGAGGCGAGAGAGTATCTGAGTTGCTCAGCAGCATGGTCGATGTACCGAGGCTCATGATAAGGTGGCAGGGCAGTGTAGGCGAGGGCGCAAACCAAAGGATCTGATAGTACTGGCCGCCCTGCTGGGAGATGCGCATCTTAAACTTCACCTCACCCAAGATTGGGGTTAGCTTACTCTCTATCTCCTCGTACTGGTCTATAGAGAGTGGCTCGGGTGTATCTAGAAACCAATCGGCATAGCGCTCGTAGATCTCTGGCGCTTCCTTGGCCTGAGCGAGGTATTCCTGCCCAATGAAGTAGCTCTGCTCTCCCTTAGGTGCGTAGCGGAAGTGTAGTTGAGCAAGGTAAGCAGCAGCCTCACTGGGGCGATAGCCTAGGCGATACATACGCTCAAAGAGCTCTATGGCTCGGTTTCTATACTGCATCAGCTCGCTCAAAACAGGTTCCTTTGGCTCAATGTAGGTATAGGTATAGCCTAATCGGTAGACGGCCAAGCCTGAGTATGGCTGCTCCTCAACGCAGCGTTCGAGCACCGTGCGAGCCGTATCGAAGTCCTGAGCATTGTTGAGTGCACGACCATAGATCATACGCATCTGCCAGTCCTCCTGCTCACTCTTGGGCAGGCTCTTGTAGCGACTGATGATGATCGAGGGAGGGGCATTGAGCTCATTGAGCTGCTCCATGGTAAACCGATCGGTGCTATAGAGGCGACGTAGCTGATTGGTCTTCTTGGTATGGTCAATCAAATCAATATCTATGGGGATCTGTGGGGCTACCTCGGCGAGAGCCTCCATGAATTTAACCTCATCTGCGACCAATAGATCCAAATGATAGATATCCCCATGCTCTCCGCCCACACATTTACCCACGGGTAAGAGCGACTCTAATATATGTGCTCGCAAAGAGTAGAATAGACGAGAGGAGAGGCGCTCGCCCTCCTCTGGGTCGAGGGGGTAGCTTAGACGTAGACTGACAAACTTGATCCCTGCACGCATCAGCTCATTGGTATCGTGCTTGGGGGACTGACCTAGAGCCTCGTCAATCAGGGCTGGATAGGGAGTTGTACCATCACGTCGCTCAAGGGCTAGATCATCGCCAAACGAGTAGTGGCAGAGATTGTGGTAGGGATCGAAAGGGACACGTAGTTTCTCTTCGCTGTCGAAGTGATACTTGGAGAACAAAGAAAAGATCGAGTCCATCTCTACTTCAGGAAATTCGCCTACCTGTACATCGCTCAAATAGAGCACACGCAGCGTTTCGCCGAAGAAATAGTCGATAGTCGCCCTAATGGCAGCCTTACCCTGCAAGGTATTGGCCTCAAACCCTTCGTTTGGTCGAATCAACAGCACCGTAGGATCGTCTGGACTGAAGGCAGCCTTCAGCCCCGATGGTTCCCAAACATCTAGAGATGGTAGCTCCACGTGTGCGAGCATACCCTCGGTTAACATCAGCCACTTCTCGAGCTTAGAGGCAGGAAAGCTGAGAAACATCAGCACCCCAATGTAGTAGGGATACCTATGCTCTCCAAGCTCGAGGGATAGCAGATATGCTCCACTGGGGTATTCATTTTGGATTAGTAGCAAATCCGAGGGGATACGCACGTAGGCCCTTAGATCCGAATGGATTTTGGATAGCTCCCGATTGATTTTTTGCTCGGCTGTCGGGCCTCGCTTGGGAGGTTTCTTGACGTTGCGCCTAAGGGTAGCTTCGTTGGCGACGAACCACTCCCAAAAGACTTGGGTGCGCTCGTACATAGATGATTGATGTTCCATATCGTATTGTTGTTCTTGTCATTGTTTTAGCAAAACCTCCAGCGGGCAGTGGTCGCTATAGGCAACCTCCGAGAGCAGTCGAGCAGAGCACAGACGAGGCAATAGGCTCGCCGATAGTAGGCAGTAGTCGATGCGCCAACCTTTGTTGCTAGCCTTGGCATTGGCTCTGTAGCTCCACCACGAGTAGGCTTGTAGGTCTGGGTTGAGGTATCGCCACGCATCCGTATAGCCCTCGGAGAGGAACTCCGTCAGCCAAGCTCTCTCCTCGGGGAGGAAGCCACTGACCTTGGCATTGCGTACAGGGTCGTGAATGTCGATAGGCTGATGAGCGATATTGAAGTCCCCACAGATCAGTAGCTGTACTCGCTCTAGAGCCAGCTGCTGTATGTAGCGTTGCCAAACCTTGTGGAAGCGCATCTTATAGGCGATACGCTCTGCGCCACTCGAGCCTGAAGGGTGATAGACACAGATGACGGTAAGGTCGCCAAAGTCAGCCCTGATTACTCGCCCTTCGCAGTCGAACTCCTGCTCCCCTATCCCACAAACGACATAGTCGGGTTTGCGCTTGCTCAGTAGTGCCACCCCGCTGTAACCTTTGCGCTCCGCCGAATGCAAGATCACATGGTAGCCTAGGCGAGCGAATTGCTCGGTGTCGAGCTGATCAGGCTGTAGCTTGATCTCTTGCAGACAGACCACATCGGGCGATGTTTGCTCAAACCAATTGAGCAAGCCTTTGGCGATGGCTGCACGCAGGCCATTGACGTTGTAGGTGATAATGTTCATTATTCTGAATATCTCTCTGCAGGAACTGGGCACGGAGGCTTCAAGTACTGGCTTTCCAATTGGCACAAAGTTATCCAAAAGATTGCGCTTCTGAACAAAAAAGCAGGTATGCGCCAATCAAATTGACGACATACCTGCTCGGATATTGCCTCCCTGCGAGTACTATTTCATCTTGATCAAGCCCTGTATCTCGCTGAGTTTATTCAGAGCCTCTAGCGGTGTCAGGTGATTGATGTCCACCTTGAGCAGAGCCTCTCGGATCTGCGATAGCACTGGATCGTCTAGTTGAAAGAAACTCATCTGTACGCCCGTCAAATTCGTTGGCTCTGCATCAGCCTTTTTCTTACGCTTGGCACCAACATTCTTGGCCAACTGCTCCGTGTCTGTCTGCCCCACTCCCTGATGCTCCCTCTCTAGCTGCGTTAGGATATCGGATGCACGCTCTACGATAGAGAGTGGCATACCGCCGAGCTTGGCCACCTGTATCCCGAAGCTGTGCTCACTGCCTCCGGGGACGAGCTTACGCAAGAAGAGCATCTTACCGTCTATTTCACGTGCCGAAACGTTGAAGTTTTTTACTCTGAGCAGACGGCTCTCCAGATCATTCAACTCATGGTAATGAGTGGCAAAGAGAGTTTTGGCCTTGCCTGCGGCATTCTCGTGCAGATACTCGATAATGCTCCATGCGATCGAGATACCGTCGTACGTACTCGTCCCACGTCCTAGCTCATCGAATAGGACAAGGCTTCGAGGAGTGAGGTTATTCAAAATGCTCGATGCCTCCTGCATCTCCACCATGAAGGTCGATTCGCCTCGGGAAATGTTGTCCGACGCACCTACACGAGTGAAGATTGCGTCCACAATACCTATGCGTGCCGAGTCGGCTGGTACGAAAGCTCCCACTTGGGCCAAGAGCGTAATTAAGGCCGTCTGACGCAGTAGAGCACTCTTACCACTCATATTCGGCCCCGTGATGACGATGATCTGCGTTTCTTCGTCGTCGAGATAAACATCATTGGGAATGTAGCTCTGCCCTAGAGGTAGCTGACGCTCGATGACGGGGTGGCGACCATTTTTGATGTCAATGACTGTACTATCGTCCAGCACTGGGCGCACATATCCATAGCGACGAGCGGCCTCGGCAAACGAAGCCAAGCAGTCTAGGCGTGCAGCAATCTGACTATTGAGCTGGATTGTCTGCACATGGCGAGAGAGCTCTTGGACAAGTTCGCCGAAGATTCGGCTCTCAATGATGGCGATGCGTCCCTCAGCTCCAAGTATCTTCTCCTCATACTCCTTGAGCTCGGGCATGATGTATCGCTCGGCATTGACCAATGTTTGCTTGCGTATCCAGTCTTCGGGCACGCAATCCTTGTGCGTATTGCGCACCTCAAGGAAGTAACCGAAGACATTGTTGAATGAGATCTTGAGATTTGGAATCCCGGTGCGCTCACTCTCCCGTTGCTGGATCTGGACCAAGTAGTCCTTACCACCAGAGGAGAGGCTACGCAGCTCATCTAGCTCGGCATCTACGCCATCGGCAATGACGGCTCCACGGCCTAGAGCAATAGGCGCATCTGGCATCAGAGTTTGGTCAATCATCGCACAGACTCCAGTACATGGGTCTATCCGCTCGGCCAATTTGCGCAGATGCTCGTATGGGCTAGACATACAGAGCTCACGCACCTGAGCAAGCGAAGTGAGCGAAGCCTGCATCTGATTGACTTCTCTCGGACCAATACGGCCTACAGCGGCTTTAGAAACAAGGCGTTCGAGGTCACCGATCGAGCTCAAAAGCCCTATAACCTGCTCACGAAGCTCGGCAGACTCTAGCAGATCGGCTACGATGAGCTGACGCATCTCGATGCTCTGCCTATCAATAAGCGGGAAAGCCAACCAACGACGCAGCAGGCGTCCTCCCATGGGCGTCCGAGTAAAATCTATGATGTCGAGCAAGCTCTTACCCTCGCTCTGATTCATCGGCTGAATGATCTCTAGACTTCTAAGTGTAAAGGAGTCTAGACGCATGAAGCCCGAGCGATCGATACAGCGGAGCGTGGTGATATGACCGGTCTTGAGATGGCTAGTAAGCTCTAGATAACTTAGAATAGCCCCTGCCGAGGCAATCGCCAAGGTCAGATGCTCAGCTCCGAAGCCTTTGAGGCTCTGTACGCCAAAGTGCGTGAGCAGACGAGTACGATTATTCTCAATGGAGAAAGACCAGTCGTCTAGCTCGAAGATCAGATGGCCGAAGTTGAGGCACTGATTGACTTGCCTGCGCTGTTTGCGCTCGACGAGTAGCTCTTTCGGTTGATAGCTCTCGATAAGCTTGTCGATATGGTCTATCGTCCCCTCCGAACAGAGGAACTCGCCCGTAGAGATGTCTAGCAGCGCCAGACCTGCTTGGCCATCGCTCGAGAGATAGACTGCTGCCAGATAATTATTTTCCTTGTGCTTGAGTACATTGTCCCCCATAACTAGGCCGGGCGTGACGAGCTCTGTGATGCCTCGCTTGACGAGCTTTTTCGTCTGCTTGGGATCCTCTAGCTGATCGCATATAGCCACTCGCCTACCCGAGCGCACGAGTTTGGGCAGATAGTTGTCTAGCGCATGATGTGGGAAGCCCGCAAGCTCGACGAACTGAGCCGCACCATTGGCACGACGTGTGAGCGTGATGCCCAGTATTTCAGAGGCATCGACCGCATCCTCTGCGAATGTTTCGTAGAAGTCGCCCACCCTAAAGAGCAGAATCGCATCAGGATGTTGGTACTTGATGCGATAATACTGCTGCATCAATGGCGTCTCAACGTGCTTCTTGGCCATAAGCTATAGGAGAAAGTAAGGGAGTGATTAGTCTTTTTTGAGTATATCCTTGAGCAGGTTGTCGAAGTATTCGCCACGAGTGATGACACCGTCCTGCACAGCTACAACCTCTACCTCGCCATGTGCCGCCACAGTGCCGTCTTCGAATAGAATGTCTTGATCAAAGATGAGCTTAGGCGACTTCATACGACAGCTCAGAGCCGAGCGAAAGCGATCGCCACTGCGCAGAGATTTACGGTAGGTGATGGTTACCTTATAGACGAAAGCATCTAGCCCAGCATCGTGCATATCGCCAAAGTTTGCCCCTAGACTCTCCCAAAACTCGTGGCGTGTGTGCTCCATATACCTTTGGTAGTTGGCATTATTAACGACACCTTGCAGATCACATTCATAGTCCCTCACCTTCATATCCAGCGAGAATACATAGTCTTTAGCCTTCATTTCTATATCTTGATTTATAAAAGTATATGCCCACAAAGGTACGAACATACAGATAGACTGCGAAATCGGCACTATGCCTACTATAAAGGGCGAGGCGCAGTACTTACTAATACTACTGAGGCAGGTTGAGACGAATAGCCCTAAGGCTACGCTTGAGCCCAGAGAGCCCTGCACGGCGAATGGCTTGGCCTGCAAACTGAATGTCGAACTCCTCTTGTTCCATTAGCTCGAGCCTTTCGACATCGAGCGACAAGAGGTGCGGACGAATACGGAAGTCCTCAACCTCCGAGGGCCGTGCGAAGCGATTCCACGGACAGCAAGTTTGGCACGCATCACACCCGTAGATCCTCGCCCCCATAAGTTCGGACAGCTCCTGCGGAATCTCACCATGCTGCTCAATGGTTAGATAACTGATACAACGACGGGCATCCATCACCCCCGGGGCAAGTAGAGCCTTAGTAGGGCAGCTATCGAGGCAACGTGTACAAGCTCCACAGCGGCTAGACATTGGTTCATCGGGAAGTAAATCTATATCAACCAGAAGCTCTCCGAGGAAAAAGAAGCTCCCTGCTTTGGGAATGATCAGAAGACCATTCTTGCCAATCCACCCTAGGCCTGCCTGATGTGCCCAGTAGCGCTCTAGTATGGGTGCCGAATCTGAGAAAGCCCGACCCGAAACCTCTGGGGCAATCTCTCGTTTGATAAAAGCAAGTAGCTGATCGAGCCGCTTCTTGACCACCTTGTGATAGTCACGGCCATAGGCATAGTAGGCAAACTGTGGTAGGTGTGCAGGCTGAAAGGTGTGGGGGTAATAGTTCATCGCCACAACAATCAGCGAGCGAGTACCCGGCACCAACACTCTAGGATCTTGCCTTGGGTCGGCATTACGCTCTAGATAGCTCATCTCGCCATTGAAGCCTTGGGCTAGCCAAGCCTCATAGCCCTCGTAGAGAGCCTTGGGTGCCGCCTCAGCACGTGCTATGCCACAAGCAGAGAAGCCGAGGCGAATGGCCTCGGCTTTGATTCGTTGTGTAGCTTCCTCTATATGGGTTATCTGCGGCACCCAGCTAGTTCTTTATCGTCGCAGTGTGTAGACCCAAGCCTCAGGATGCAGATGGCTGATTTGCTTGAGATAGGTATAGGCCTCGGTATTGGAAGTAAAATCTCCTGCCGAAACACGGTGCATCTTACTCCCACGCAGTATCTTCAGATGCGACAAATCCTGCTCGCTCGCTCGCTCGTAGTGTGCTAGGGCCAGCTCCTCGCTGTGTTCCGAGGCTATGATCACATAGTAGCGACCAGCCTCCGCCTCAATCCACGCAGATGTGTCCTCTACCACCTGTTCACTCTCCCGATCTATCACGGGCTGTAGAGCATCATCGCCCCAAACCTGACGGACGCTCAGTTCACTTGGCACGAAGCTAGCAGTAAATATCTCCCTAGACTCGGTAAGCTCACCCCATGGAGCAAATGCCAATAGGATAGCAGCTGCAGAGGCAGCCCAACCCAACGCACGTTTGGGTAGGCGTATCTGTAGATAATCGCCAGCACGAGAGGGCGCAGCAAGCCTCCGCTCCCTCATATCCTGAGCAATCTCTGGCATCGGGATAGGCATCAGCCCATAGGAAGCAGGGCAAAGTGATGCCGCAGAGTCTGGGACGAAGGATAGACACCCCTCTTCACTTAGGCTAAGCACGCCGAGAGAAGGGAGATGATACTCACGCTTACGCACAAGTTCGCTACGCAGACTACGTGCGTCCTCCTCTAGCATGATGCGTGCGCGACGCATCGAGATCCCATAGATCGACGCATATCGTCCCTCTAGCAGCCCATCGTGATGTCTGAGCGCTTCGTTGAAGCGTAGCTCAGCCCGAGGCGGATAAGCCAAATGTGCTGCTTGGTCGAGCCGAGCAGGCATGGCTTCGAGGACGAATCCCCCAATCTCTGGCACGACGACACAAGTATGCTGGACCAGCAGAGCCTCAATATGTTTGGCAAGTCTTGTACTCATTGGGCAAATGATTGATATATGCCTCAAAGATAGCGCATTTTTGCTAAACGATGCGTGTCCATCTAGCGAGCTACCTGCAAGATACGAGCCACGACAGCAGAGTCGATATCCTGATTCTCGCCTAGAAGTGTACCTCGCTCGGCAAATCGACGCACGATCTCGGCCTCTACCTCTGGGCCAATACCACGCTCTCCTAGACGAGTTTCTAGGCCAAGGCTACGGAAAAATGCCTCCGTCCGATCTATTGCTTGGTCGATACACTCATCTTCGCTCCCCGAAGTAATCCCCCATACACGCTGAGCATAGTGTAGTAGCTTAGCTCGCTTGCTACCATGTCCCAAAACACGTAGTAGGGCTGGCAGGACAATGACAAGTGTGTGCCCATGAGTTAGCCCCGTAAGTGCTGTCAGTTCGTGCCCGATGCGGTGCGTTGCCCAATCCTCGGTGATGCCCATAGCGATGAAGCCATTGAGTGCCATCGTCGCCGAGAGCATGAAGTTCGCTCGGGCATCATAGTCCGCTGGCTCGCGCTGTATGGCCTCACGTTGCTCAATGAGTGTGAGCATAATGCCCTCTGCCCAACGGTCCATCAGCGGGCTCTCGCCTGCACGGCAGATGTACTGCTCCATGACGTGAACAAAGCTATCTGCAATGCCGCAGGCTACCTGATAGGCAGGCAGAGAGAAGGTGTATCGTGGTTCGAGGATAGAGAACAATGGATACTCGCCCCAAAAACCGAATTTCTCTTGCGTTTTGATACTAGAGATCACCGCCCCCCGATTCATTTCGCTACCCGTAGCAGGTATGGTCAGCACGGTACCTAGAGGTAAGGTCACGACGCTACGATCTGCCCCCTTGAGCACCAGATCCCAAGCATCTCTCTCGGAGGGAATAGCATTAGCAATGAGCTTGCTGGCATCGAGCACAGAGCCTCCGCCTACGGCTAGGACGAAATTAATGCCCTCACGCTTACCTAGCTCGATGGCTTTACGCAGGGTTTCTACCTTGGGATTGGGCTCTATACCCCAGAACTCCACACAGTCGAATTCCTTGAGCTGACGACAAACATCGTCATAGACTCCGTTGCTCTTGACACTACCGCCACCGAAGGTCAGCAGAATTTTGCTCCCCTGAGGAATGCGCTTAGGGAGCATCTCGATCATTCCCTCGCCGAAGAGCAACTCGGTTGGGTTACGAAATTTGAATGGATTCATATCTATTCTAGCCTAGTTTGATACATCATAGTTTGGTTCTCTCAAAGGTAGTATAAAATGTCAAAGCCAAATACCTTACCTCTACAAACAATCCCATAAAACCTCCCATAAATTAAAAGGTAATATCCGTCGAGGTTCGTGCTATATAAAGATTTAATCCCCATGTCTTAGGCTACATGATTCCCTTCCTCCTGAATACCTATAAAGAAGAGTCGCCACAATTGCTCCAACATATTCAGTTTGAACGCAGCGTACTGTGCAGAAAAACAACCATTACTCTGCCTTGAAACACTCAGGCATACACACTCGCTCCACTCGAGGGCGGTGATATAACTCCCCACGTAGTTACAAACTCGAAAAGATTTAGGAGGCGACTTTGCCTCTTTTGTGTTAAGAACCGTAAACAAATTGAGCCTAAATCGGGGCGGACGGCGGAGAGGTTTTGGGCGATCGAAGGCGACTATTGAGCAAATTAATGGGAAGACCCTTTCGGATTGGTGGGCTAATCCTCGGCGATATGTCCACTAATCCGAGTAGATTGATGGGAAGAAATTCCCAAAAAGGCGATACGAAAGCATAAAATTAGCTAGATGTTTATTTTATATATTTGGTTATTAGTTATTTACAAAACGCTTGTTTTAGGCGGTTATTTTACACGGCTGGAGGTGGAGTGCCCAAACGAGGTCAGACGCCGTCTAGAGCCCGCTAAAGGCTAAATACGTGGTCTAATGTTTTTATCCTCCCCTATTCTATGCCATTACCCTAGACATGAATAGAGTGATCAAACCTAACAATTTATCGTAAAGAAACAATTATACCCGTTTTTGCGATTAGACAATCCTTGATAACTACGGATAAAACCTTCAATCATCTCGCTATCAAAAAAGAATACGACTTCATAGCCTATCAGAGGATAGATACTTAGCCGTTTAATGATACTACAATTTTAAGATAGAGGAAATTACTAACCCAAACATGTTACGACAGGCGAAAGTATCGGATCTTGAATGGCTACCTAATCATGGGCATTATCATCAGCAATCCACGCTAGAGTAAGACATCAACTATTTGGAGAACCAAAACAGAGGAGAGAGGCGGGAGCTTTCTCTTTCTTTTTGTTATCAACAAACTACTAACTCCCAAACCTAAACTCTAGACAGTTTACGTAATTTTGCGCTCTAGAATATATCAGCTCAACAGCATCGCTATGTCCACCAAAAGCCTCATACTACTGCTGGTACTCCTATTAGGGGTAAGTAAGCTATCGAGCCAAGAGTATTACAGAGCACATGAGCCTGCTCTTAGCTCAGGTATTAGCCGAGAGGATCTCCTTGCCCTAAAGCTATCGGCAGAGGGATTCTTCCGCAACAATGAGTATGCCTCCGACTTGGTCGCAGACTATACCCTACCCGGCTATCGCCTGCAAGCTGATCTTAGCTATACGCCCAAGACCCAAATCCCCATCAGCCTGCGCCTAGGGGCAACCAACATCTACTATTGGGGTAGCTCACTCTATCCTGCAGCCATAGCCTACAGCGACCTACCCTATTGGTCTGGCGAAGGAGGTCGCTACACGAGGTTTCGCCTCAAACCATTCTTCCAAGCGGCTATCACTCCTGCCGAGGGCTTGGCCGTTATTCTAGGTAATCTAGAAGGCGGTGCCAAGCACGAGCTAATCGAGCCGCTCTACAACCCCGAGCTCAACCTCACGGCTGATAGAGAGGCGGGGCTACAAATCAAGTATATCAACCCAAGAAGCAAGTTCGATATTTGGGTGGACTGGCGTAGCTTCATCTATAAGCACGATACCCACCCTGAGGCTTTCGTGTTTGGGCTTCACGCACAGCATCGCTTCGCCCCCCTAGACAAACCCTCCCTAGAGTTTAGACTGCAGGCTCTAGCACACCACAGAGGTGGTGTACTCAACCAACGACCAGATACAGTACACTCGTGGAGCAATGCTACCCTAGGGCTTGTCTATATGCACCCACTCAAGCTAGGTAGACATACAGCCCACTGGTATGCCTCTCTATATGCGCTCGGATATGCCCAAAGAGGCGGCCACTACCCCGTAGACAAGGGGTGGGGTGGATATATAGAGGCTGGGCTTAGGTGGCATCGCTGGCACACACGTCTAGCACTATGGCAGGGTTATAACTTCATCAGTGTGCTGGGGACTCCCTTCGTCCAGTCTATCGGCAGAGCAGGGAGAGAGAAGATTCATAGCCATACTACTCGCTACCTACAGCTGCTAGGTAGCTACAGTATCCTAGAGCGCAAGCAATACAGCCTAGGCGCCTCGGCAGCTCTATGGTATCACACACATTCGGCTCACCCGATCAGCTCACACATCGAGGTGTACCTCAATATATCCCCCTACTTCGGGCTACTCAAATGGAAACCTTAATCTATCTCTAGGGAAAACGGAGAAGGGTATTTCGCCTCCAGCAGGCAAAAAAAATCCACTACCCTATTGCTCATGTAAAAATTATCCTTACCTTTGCAATCGAATTCGGGAACGAAATCACGGCTCCGTAGCTCAACTGAATAGAGCATCTGACTACGGATCAGAAGGTTACAGGTTTGAATCCTGTCGGGGTCACGATAAGGCTTGAGAGTTTTGAACTCTTGAGCCTTTTTCTTTGTACAATCCATTTGCTCAATTTCACTAGCCTTAGAGCTAAAAAAGAGAACCTCATCGGCTCTAAATATGGCCAATGAGGTTCTTTATTAAAACAATAAATTATGACTAGTGGTCCCACTTGGGCTTGAACCAAGGACTCCCTGATTATGAGTCAGGTGCTCTAACCGACTGAGCTATAGGACCGAAAGTGGATTAACCCGATAGGTATCGCCCAAATTCAAGGGACAAAGTTAAGCAATTCTTCGTAAAAATCAATCTAGAACACAGCACCACAGCAGGATTCACTTCGTTCATCCACCCACATCACCTATATCTATTCTAGATTTAATTAAGATTTATATAAAAAGAAAGTATAGTAATAGTGTCTGTTGATGATGTGGGTAAACCAAGTGCATCAGAATAGCCAACAGAAGATCATCGTTTTATCCGCAGAATTATCGCCAATCTACCCACAGCAGTAAGTAATAGTATAATAATTGGATAGATGATTTTTAGTCTAAGCTATACACCAAAAGAGACTGAAAAGCTCTGCACATATTCGACAACGTGTAGAATTGGTTTACGGATTTGATCGCTATGCACAGGGATAGGCTAGGGGAGTGATTATGACTATCTTTCTTGTGTAAGATTGTGTATAGCGGTGTATATATTCTGAGATTTATACACGCCAAATCCACCTATACATTGTTGCAAAGCATTCATTGCCTAAGGAGAGGTCGCTTTTTAGTACCTTTGCGAGCAAAAGAATAAAACTTCAATAAGATATGAGTAAGACATTCAAGCGAACACTAATTACAACCGCTTTGCCCTACGCTAACGGACCCGTCCATATTGGGCATCTGGCTGGTGTGTATATTCCTGCCGATATCTATGCCCGCTACCTACGCCTCAAGGGCGAGGAGGTGCTGATGATTGGGGGTAGCGACGAGCATGGTGTACCCATTGCCATCAAGGCGCAGAAAGAGGGTGTAACGCCACAGGACGTCGTAGATCGCTACCACAACATTATTAAGAAGTCGTTTGAGGATCTCGGTATTACCTTCGATATATATAGCCGTACGACGAGCCAGACGCATCGAGAGCTGGCTTCGGATTTCTTCCGCAAGCTCTACGACAAGGGAGAGTTCATTGAGCAGACCTCAATGCAATACTACGATGAGGAGGCTAAGCAGTTCCTCGCCGACCGCTACATCACGGGGACTTGTCCACATTGCTCTAGTGAGGGAGCATACGGCGACCAGTGTGAGGCTTGCGGTACTTCGCTTTCGGCTACAGATCTCAAGAATCCGAAGAGTGCTATTAGCGGCTCGGCTCCTGTACTCAAAGAAACGAAGCACTGGTATCTGCCACTCGACAAGCACGAGGCGGCTCTGCGTGAGTGGATTCTAGAGGGGCATAAAGAGTGGAAGAGCAATGTCTATGGTCAGTGCAAGAGTTGGCTTGATATGGGATTGCAGCCTCGTGCTGTGAGCCGTGACCTCGACTGGGGTATTCCTGTACCCGTAGAGGGTGCAGAGGGCAAAGTGCTCTATGTATGGTTCGATGCACCGATCGGCTATATCTCCAATACCAAGGAGCTACTCCCCGACACGTGGGAAACGTGGTGGAAGGACGACTCAACTAAGCTCGTACACTTCATAGGTAAGGACAATATCGTCTTCCACTGCATTGTCTTTCCTGCTATGCTACGTGCTGAGGGTTCGTATATCCTGCCCGAGAATGTACCTGCCAATGAGTTTCTTAACCTTGAGGGGGATAAGATCTCCACAAGCCGCAACTGGGCTGTTTGGTTGCACGAGTACTTAGAGGAGTTCCCCGGCAAGCAAGATGTGCTTCGCTATGTCCTTACGGCTAATGCTCCAGAAACTAAGGACAATGACTTTACTTGGAAGGATTTCCAAGCCCGTAACAATAATGAGCTTGTGGCCGTGTATGGCAACTTCGTCAATCGTGCCCTCGTGCTTACGCATAAGTATTTCGACGGCCGGGTGCCAGCTCGTGGCGAACTGATAGACTATGACCATGCGACTATCGCAGAGTTTGTAGACATCAAGACATGCGTAGAGCGAGAGTTGGAGCATTATCACTTCCGCGAGGCACTCAAGGAGGCCATGAACCTTGCGCGTATTGGTAATAAGTACCTAGCCGATACAGAGCCTTGGAAGCTGGCCAAGACGGATATGGACCGTGTGGCTACAATACTTAATTTATCCTTGCAGATCACGGCCAATTTGGCGATTGTCTTCGAGCCATTCTTGCCCATGAGTTCGGCTAAGCTACTTGGTATGCTCCAGAGTGAGGCCTTCGGTTGGGAGCAGATCGGCTCAATTGATCTACTACCCGTCGGGCATCAGCTCGCTCAGCCCGAGCTCCTCTTCGACAAGATCGAGGACGAAGCCATCGAGTATCAAATCAAGAAGCTACAAGACAGCAAGGCTGCCAATGAAGCGGCTAATCGTAAGGCTGCGCCTGTGGCAGAGGATATTGCTTTCGAGGATTTCCTCAAGCTGGATATTCGTGTAGGAACGGTACTAGAGTGCACCAAGGTACCTAAGGCTGATAAGCTCCTGCAGTTCCGCATTGACGATGGTTTGGGCGGACGAACGATTGTTTCGGGCATTGCACAGCACTATGCACCAGAGGAGCTAGTAGGTAAGCAGGTTTGTTTCATTGCCAACTTACCTCCTCGTAAGCTCAAGGGCATCGAGAGCCAAGGTATGATCCTCTCGGCAGAAGATGCCGATGGTCGTCTGCGTGTAATCCAACCAGCCGAGGCCGTTGCCCCCGGTAGCCAAGTCAAGTAATCATCTCTCCATTAGCCAAAGTGTGATGAAGATCCCAATGGCAGACCCTGTACGGCAGTATCAGTTCCTTCGAGAGGAGCTAGATGCTGCCGTGCAGCACGTATTAGGCTCGGGGCAATATATTGGTGGAGCATCTGTATCGGCTTTCGAGAGGGAGCTAGCCGAGTATCTTGGCCTCTCGGCCGAATCGGTAATCTCCTGTGCCAATGGAACGGATGCTCTGGAGCTAGCCTACGAGGCGATTGGGCTCGAGGCTAGCGATGAGGTCATCATCCCTGCGCACAACTATGTAGCAGCGGCCGAGGCCGCTGTACGCCTTGGGCTAATCCCCGTATGGGCGGATGCTACTGGAGAAGGTGGAGGGCAGTGCTACAATATCGACCCTAACGTACTAGAGGGCTTAATTAGTCCAAAGACTAAAGCACTTGTGGCTGTCAATCTCTACGGCCTGCCGATTGATGCCGTGCGACTTAGAGCATTCTGCCACGAGCATCATCTCGTTCTGATCGAGGATAATGCCCAAGGACTCGGTGGTTTTGCCGATGTTTCTGGGCAATCTGTGCCTATGGGACTACTAAGCGACATCAGCACCACGAGCTTCTTCCCCACTAAGCCTCTAGGCTGTGCTGGCGATGGTGGTGCGATCGTAACGAACAATCTGCTCTGGGCAGAGCGAGCACGTTGCCTTGCTCGGCACGGACAAGCCGAGAAGTACGACTATCGCATGGTTGGGAGGAATAGCCGTCTAGATGCCATTCAAGCCGAGATTTTGAGGATTAAGCTCAAGCATCTGCCTGAGTTTATGCAGATGCAGCAGCAGACCGCTAAGATTTACACAGAAGCTCTTCGGGGTGATGCACGCCTAGCTCTGTCGATGTGCGAAGCAGGAGCCAGCCCCACCTATCATCAATATACGCTATTGCTGGATGAGAGTTTAGACCGAGAGCGCATTCGCCTTGGTCTGATTGAGCGAGGTGTCGCTAGTGGACTCTATTATCCCAAGCCCTTGCACTGGTATGAGGTCTATAGCAAGCGAAGCCTCGTGCGCAGTTCGCTCTCTCGAAGCGAAGACATTAGCCGTCGTATGCTCTCGCTTCCGATTTTCCCTCTGATGACGGACGAAGAAATAAACTACATCATTGACAACCTCAAAGACCTGCTACGATGATACAGGTCGGATAGATATGAAAGAATTGACCAGCCCTATCCGCTTTGCCGTCATTGGCTGTGGGCACATCGGGCGTAGACATAGTGAGAAGATTACAGCTGACTCTAGAGCCGAGCTGGTGGCGCAGTGCGACGTTAAGGCTAGGGGAGAGGTTCTGGCCGAAGATACCTATGCTTCCGTGCCTTATTTCCGTTCGGTTGACGAACTGATTACTTCGGGGATTGAGTTTGATATTGCCTGCATCTGTGTGCCCAATGGGCTACACGCCGAGATTGCCGAGGCGGTACTCCGCTCGAGGCATCACGTCTTGATCGAGAAGCCTATCGTGCTAAATCTAGAAGATGGCGAGCGTCTTAGACTGCTCGCCAAGCAGAATGACTGTCGCATCTATGGTGTGCTACAGAATAGATATACGCCCGTCTCTCGTTGGCTCAAGGAGACTGTGACCTCAGGCGTACTCGGGCAGATCTACAATATACAGATGCAGTGCCTGTGGAATAGAGATGAGCGCTACTATACGCCTGATAGCTGGCATGGAGATGCCGAGCTTGATGGTGGTACGCTCTATACCCAGTATTCGCATTTCTTGGATCTGCTGACGTGGACGATGGGGCGAATCGAAGTAGAGTCGGCACACTTCGCCAATCACAGCCACGAAGGGCTAATAGCTTTTGAAGATACGGGTACCGTACTCTTCCGCACAGAGGGAGGAGCTCGGGGAACGCTCTTCTATTCGACTGCCGTTTATGACCGCAATCTGGAGGTGTCGATGACCATTCTTGCCGAGCATGGTACGATCAAGATCTCGGGGCCTTACCTCAATCGCTTGGAGCATTGTGCTATTCGTGGTATGGAAACGCCGCAACTTGAGAAGAGCGCGGCGGGCAATCAGTACGGAGGGTATAGCGGTTCGGCGCAGAATCACCACCACGTCATCGCCAACGTAGTGGCTGATTTGCTCGGTGAGCCAGCAGAGATTACCACTCTAGACGATGGACTTGCTGTGGTACACTTGATCCAAAATATCTACGAGCACAAGTAAAAAGTTATCCCCTAGATCCTACAAGTAGAGAGATCTAGGGGATAACTTTTATTTTTTGTTGGACTAGTAGGCTCTAGCGAAAAGAACTCTCTGTGCGCTAGGCTTGCCCGTTACCATGCATACCCCCGAAGTCTTGTCACCCTCTAGAGGAATACAGCGGATTGTAGCCTTAGTTTCGGCCTTGATACGCTCTTCTGTTTCGGGTGTTCCGTCCCAATGTGCCAAGATAAAGCCACCGAGCTCAATTTTCTCCTTAAACTCTTCGTAGCTATCTACCGTGATCGTATGTGTCGTGCGGTAGTCGAGTGCCTTCTGATAGATATTGGACTGAATTTTATCCAGCAGATCCGCCACGTGATCTACTACGCCATCTAGAGCGATTGTTTCTTTGGTAAGTGTATCACGTCTGGCAACCTCAATAGTGCCTTGCTCTAGATCTCTAGCACCGAGGGTTAGACGAACGGGCACTCCTTTGAGTTCATATTCGGCAAACTTCCAACCGGGTTTCTTATTGTCACTATCGTCGTACTTGACGCTGATGCCACGAGCCTTGAGCCCTGCGACAATCTCCTCTACACGTGCCGAAACTGCCGCAAGCTGCTCCTCACCCTTGTAGATAGGTACGATGACGACTTGATATGGAGCGAGCTTAGGAGGTAGCACAAGGCCGTTGTCGTCTGAGTGTGACATGATGAGTGCTCCCATAAGACGAGTAGATACGCCCCACGAAGTCGCCCACACATACTCCTGATTACCTTCTTTGCTTGCGAATGTTACATCGAATGCCTTGGCGAAGTTTTGCCCAAGGAAGTGCGAGGTACCGCTTTGTAGTGCCTTGCCGTCCTGCATCAATGCCTCGATGGTGTAGGTATCTACCGCACCAGCGAAGCGTTCGTTAGCGCTCTTAACCCCAGTAACTACGGGCATAGCCATATAGTCACGAGCAAATCTCTCGTAGACGTGTAGCATACGCACAGCCTCTTCTTCGGCTTCTTCTCTAGTGGCGTGAGCGGTGTGCCCCTCCTGCCAGAGGAACTCGGCCGTACGCAAGAATAGGCGTGTACGCATCTCCCAGCGTACGACGTTGGCCCACTGGTTGCAGAGAATGGGTAGATCTCGGTAGCTCTGGATCCAGTTCTTATAGGTATTCCAGATAATCGTTTCGCTCGTAGGGCGAACGATTAGCTCCTCCTCTAGGCGAGCCTCTGGGTCTACGACTACGCCGCCCTCTGGGTTAGTCTTGAGGCGGTAGTGCGTTACGACAGCACATTCTTTGGCAAAGCCCTCTACGTGGTCGGCCTCACGGCTCAGGAAGCTCTTAGGAATGAAGAGCGGGAAGTAGGCATTGACGTGACCAGTTTCCTTAAACATATCGTCCAGAACACGTTGCATCTTCTCCCAAATCGCATAGCCATAGGGCTTGATAACCATACAGCCACGCACAGCTGAGCTCTCGGCTAGGTCTGCCTTGAGCACAAGATCCTGATACCACTGCGAGTAGTCTACACTGCGAGGGGTTAATTCTTTGAGTTCTTTTGCCATTGCAATATATTATGATTGTTATTTACTCTTAATTAAAACCTTGCAAAGGTAATAAGAAACCAAGTGAATAGCACCACTTGCTCCGATGATAATGGCTGTAACAGACGAAGAAAGCCCCTCGTATCACTACGAAGGGCTCACACATAACACAATGATATGAAAAAAAACTTAAGAGGCCTCCCACAGGCACGGGGAGGTTGTCGCTAGCCCTTGGGCTGAATGTCTAGACGTACGGGGCGGATCATATTCTCTGGCGAGAGGATTGTATCCAGCTCCTCCTTGGTCAAGATGCCATGTTCGAGCACAAGGTCATAGACTCCTCGACCTGTTTCCATTGCTTCTTTGGCAATCTTAGTAGAGTGCTTGTACCCGATGATTGGGTTGAGTGCAGTGACGATGCCCACACTATTCTTGATGTAGTTTGTGCAAATCTCTTCATTGGGCTCTATGCCGTCGATACAATGGATGCGTAGTGTGTCGAAGCCGTTCATCAGTAGCTCGGCCGATTCGAAGCAACACTGTGCCATCACCGGCTCCATAGCATTGAGCTCCATTTGGGCGGCATCACCAGCCATGGTTACACATAGGTCGTTGCCCATTACCTTGTAGCACACTTGGCTCATCACTTCGGGGATTACGGGATTGACCTTACCCGGCATAATAGATGACCCCGGTTGCTTGGCGGGGATACTTATTTCTCCCAGACCACAGCGAGGGCCGCTCGAGATTAGACGTATATCGTTACAGATTTTATTCACCTTAACGGCTAGGCGTTTCATTGCAGAGCTGTATCCAATCATTTCGCTGGTGTCGCTCGTTGCGCCTACTAGGTCATCGGCTAGCTTAATGTCCCAACCAGTTATTGAGCGCATCGCCTCGATGCAGTAGCCCGCATATTCTGGCTCGGCACAGATACCTGTACCGATAGCTGTAGCACCCATATTAACGGTTAGGAACTGCTCGGCTGCATAGTCTAGATGATGTAACTCGTGCTCTAGGATAGAGGCGAAGCCGCCGAAGGTCTGCCCTAGCGTCATGGGCACTGCGTCTTGGAGCTGTGTGCGTCCCATCTTGAGGACGTGCTTCATCTGCTCGCTCTTGGCTCTGAGGGAGTCGATGAGCTGCTGCAGGTGTTTCTTGAGGAGCTGATGTGTGGCGTAGAGCCCTAGGTGTATGGCTGTTGGGTAGGCGTCGTTGGTAGACTGAGAACCATTGACGTGGTCGTTGGGCGAGAGGTACTGAAACTCCCCTGCCTTGTGTCCCATGATCTGCAATGCTCTGTTGCAGATCACCTCGTTGGCGTTCATATTAGTTGTCGTACCAGCCCCCCCTTGTATCATATCTACTGGGAAGTCGCTATGCCACTGACCGTCTAGGATCTCACGGCAAGCCTGCACAATGCCTTGGTACTGTGCATCGGTCAGACGGCCTAGACGATGGTTCGCCTCTGCTGCTGCTGCCTTAGTCTGCGCTAAGCCTTGAATAAAAAGTGGGTAGTCGGATAAAAGAAACTTACTGATCTGGAAGTTTTCGATGCCTCTAAGGGTTTGCACTCCATAGAGATGTGCGTTAGATATTTGGCGTTCGCCGAGCAAATCGCTCTCGATACGGAAAGTTTGTTCCATGTTGATAATCGAATAATACTAGCTATTACAACTATTTTACGATTGATTGCACAGCAAAGGTAGCACTTAAATCGGAATATCCTAATTAACTACCTTGTTTTTTGCGTGATATAATAAAACCCGAATTTTTTGTCGGGTTTTATTATAAATAGAAAAGCGTAAATAGTTTTGATTTGAATTTAGAAAAGCTACAATTTGACACTTAAACCAAGAAGCGCTTGGTCAATCCGTCAAATTCATCAATTCTACGATCTCTAAAGAACGGCCACCATCTTCTTACTCGCTCGCATCGCTCTAGGTCAATGTCCACCACACGAACTTCCTCTTCGCGCCCCAATTCGGCCATCAATTCGCCTTGAGGCCCAGCGACGAAGCTACGCCCCCAGAATCGAATACCATTGGTCTGCCCAGAGGGGTCTTCCTCCACCCCGACACGATTGACCGTTACGACTGGTAAGCCATTAGCCACAGCGTGTCCACGCTGTACGAGCTGCCATGCATCGCTCTGTCGGCTTTGCTCCTCGGGTACATCGCTACTCTCCCAGCCGATAGCGGTAGGGTAGATGAGTAGCTCTGCCCCACGCATAGCCATCAGGCGTGCTGCCTCGGGGTACCACTGATCCCAGCAGACCAAAACGCCTAGACGCCCCACAGAGGTTTGGATAGGCTCGAAGCCTAAGTCCCCCGGTGTGAAGTAGAACTTCTCGTAGTATGCAGGGTCATCGGGGATATGCATCTTGCGGTATTTGCCTGCGATAGATCCGTCCCGCTCGAGCACCACCGCTGTATTGTGGTACAGCCCTGCGGCTCTGCGCTCAAAGAGCGACAGCACGATGACTACGCCTAGCTCACGGGCTAGCTGACCGAATTCCTCCGTGCTAGGTCCGGGGATTGGCTCCGCTTGATCGAAGATCTGTACATCTTCCGTTTGGCAGAAGTATAGACCGTTGTGTAGTTCTTGTAGGACGATGAGCTCTGCCCCTTGGGCGGCAACCTCTCGGATTCGTTCGCCGAGTCTCTTCTTATTGTGTACGTGGTCGGCCGTATTGGCCTGTTGAATTAGTCCGACTTTCATAGTTCCCATTTATTTTGATTGATGAAACCCTCTGGTATCTGCATCGTAGCGCAGTGCAGGCTACCGTGCTGGCGAATAAGCGCTTGGCAGTCTACCCCGACGATTTGGCGATCTGGTAGCGCCTCGCCTAGAGCTTTGAGTACTTCGTTATCGTAGTCTTGGCCGTAGGTAGGCACAAGCAATCCGCCATTGACGAATAGGAAGTTGGCATACGTTGCGGGCAGGCGATGTCCGTCTT
Organism: Porphyromonas sp. COT-290 OH860; assembly: GCF_000768935.1. Lineage (NCBI taxonomy): Bacteria > Pseudomonadati > Bacteroidota > Bacteroidia > Bacteroidales > Porphyromonadaceae > Porphyromonas > Porphyromonas sp. COT-290 OH860. The sequence continues at coordinate 31,045 of NZ_JRAR01000032.1, forward strand.
CGTCGTAGATTGCTTTAGGTAAGGGTAGGGGAATGAGTTTGTATGGCTCTCCCGATGTCGTGCGTAGAGCCAGTAGCTCCTGCTCCATACGCTCGAGTGCATGATAGTGGCCGTCCCGAGGGTCGAGGCACTTGACGTAGGCAATCGTATCTGGGGTAACGAAGCGTGCCAGTGTGTCAATATGTCCGTCGGTGTCGTCGCCCTCTAGCTCGCCGTTGCGCAGCATGATGAGTCGCTCGGCTCCCAGCACCTCGGCTAGCAAGCCAGAGAGCTCCTCCTCGTCGAAGCCTGCATTGCGGTTAGGCTCGTAGATACAGCCATAGGTAGAGAGGATTGTCCCCTGCCCATCGCTCTCTACACCGCCTCCCTCTAATACGCACATCAGACGATTCATCATCGAGACGTCGTCGGCGAAGACACGAGAGAGGTACAAGCAGCGGCTGATCAAGTTGTCCTTGTTGGCGGCAAACTTCATACCCCAGCCGTTGAAAGTAAAGTCTGCAATGGCTTTGAATGTTCCTTCGTCCGAGCTGACCCTAAAGGCCAGTGGTGCATAGTCGCGGCACCAAGTATCGTTGCTTGGCATCTCTAGGATACGCAGGCGATGCTCGAAGTGCTCGCCCTCGAATATCTGCTTGACGTAGTTTTCGTCATGAGCAAGGATCAGCAAATCCTCGAAGCGCAGGATAGCACGTGCCATCTCTCTATAGCACGCCTCTACCTCGTCGAGCATATCTGCCCAATCGCTCTCGGCGTGTGGCCAAGTGATCAGAACCAAATCCTGTGGTTCCCATTCGGGAATCAAGGTTAGTTTAGCCTCCATATGGTCTAATTGTCTTAAAGTTATTTAGGAACAAAGATAAGCAAACCAAAGTGTAGGGCGTGTCATCATGTACAAAAGGCCGTGTTGCGTGTGCCATTTGCTCCCTACGGATTTCGCCAATGCCCTTACTGATTGGCATAGCTGCCCACCAATTTCTCGACTATTGGGCGTGTCGCGGCCGATCCCGAGGAAAAAACAGGTTATGCTACGTAGCTTATGCCGTAGATTGATTGGGCTAGATGATGCACCATCTAGCGCATTGTCGAGGACTCGTACGAAGTTGGGGCTACACTATTTAACTGTTCGTTTAGATTTTGGGTCACATTTCAGCATGTTGGTGGAGCAAAGCATTAGCCGTAGCCGAGAAAGCATTAGGCCTCGTATTTGGCCTCTAGCTGGCTCTAGACGGCGTCCGACCTCGTTTGGGCACTCCACCTCCAGCCGAGTGAAAATAACCGCCTAAAACGAGGGTTTTACAAACAATTAATAACCAGATATATAAAACACTCATCTGGCTAATTTTGTACTTTCATGTCGCTTTTTTGAGGATTTCTTCCCATCAATCTTCTCGGATTAGTGGACACATTGCTAAGTATTAGCCCACCAATCCGAAAAAGTCTTCCCATTAATTTGCTCAAAAGTCGCCTCAAGCGCCCAAAAACTCTCTGCCCTTCGCCCCGATTTAAGCCAAATTTGCATACATTTTTTAACACAAAAGAAGCAAAGTCGCATCCCAAATCTCTCGAGTTTTGTAGCGACGCTACGGGCTGCGTCACCACCCCTTGGACGGAACGAATACGCAAGACCTATTATTTCAACATACCCCGCAGCGTTGCTATTGGGAGGAGCTGCCGATGCAAGGTCCTGATCGCTTTGGGATTCATTCGGCAGATTTTCCGTACCTTTGGGGCTAGATATTTGATAATTATGTATTTGAGGAATATTTTTACGTTTAGAAAAGTTTTTTTCTTTAGCCTATTGCTCCACTCCGCTAGTTTGCTCTCGGGGCAAGAAACACAGCTCTATTTCGATCCGTACGTCCCCGAACCACTCCCATCAGGCTCCCCCGAGTGGCTGCGAGAGATCGAGCTCAATCCGTCTGGGGTCAATTACTTCAAGATGGATTCCCTCTTCAGAGATTGGTGCGCCAAGGACATTGATGCACGTGTCAAGACTCTCGAGCGTAAGCCTGCCGTCAATTTTTACAGACGGTGGGCTAAGGCATACAGAGATTTTGTTAATGCCGAGGGTCGTATCGTTTTGCCCCAACAAGAGGATTATGCCCAGAAGGTTGAGCTACAGAATAGGCAAGTTCGTCAGCACCTTAGAGCGATCGCTACCGAAGAACGCCGACAGCCCCTTTGGCGCAACATAGGGCCTAATAGGACGGCCGAGAATAATAGAGGTAAGCTCAGCGAAAAGGATTCTCAGGTTTGTGTCTTTCGCCTTGCAGTAGCACCGTCCAACCACAATGTCGTGTACTCTGGGACGGAAACTGGGGTTGTCTTCCGCTCTGACAACAAGGGGTTGGAGTGGCAGGCTTGTGATGCAGCGCACAACTTTGGAGGCTCTATCTACGCCATCGCTGTATCCCCCAGAGATGAGAATCTTGTTTTAGTTGGGGCAGGGACCTTTCTGTGGAAGAGTACCGATGGAGGCAAGAGCTGGACGAGGCTCACCCAAATCAATGCTCGGGTGAATAGCATTCGCTTCTCTCCCCAAAATCCCAGACAGATCACGATCGCTACCCACGCTGCAGAGCAGGGCTTTGGTGGCTTTTGGCGATCCGATGATGCAGGGGCTTCGTGGCTCAAGACACTGGACTTGCTCTGTCACGACCATGAGCTAAAGCCCGATGACCCCAATACGGTCTACCTCTTGGCACAGCGTGCCCCTAAAGAGCCTTTCTTCTTCTACGTCTCGACGGACGGCGGACAGACCTTTCAGCAGAGACAACTCCCTGTGGAGGGGGTTCGTTCGGGTAGATTGGCTGTGAGTGAAGCTCCCACAGGGACTAACTATGTTTATGCGTTGGTTAATGCACAGGTGACTTCCCACTCCCTTCAGGCTATGGGTGACTTAAGAGGACTGCCCCACATTCTCAAGAGTACGGATGCGGGGCTAACTTGGAGCGACCAAACCACAAGGGGAAGTAACCTACGCTTCAATACCTTCTCGCCATTTATTGACAATGACTACGGTGGGCAAGGCTACTTCGATATGATGATCGGAGTCTCAAACAAGGATCCCGAGCTTGTCATCTATGGGCTGTGCAATGCCTACCGCTCCACGACTGGTGGCACAGGCTCTGTCCACACCAATGCGATAGGTGGCTACGAGCGTCAGGGCAATTTGCACCCAGATATACAAGATATTGCTATCGCAGGCGACGATACCTACATCAGTACGGACGGAGGGATCAAGTATTCGACAGATTTCTTTGCCACACCCGGTCAAATCAGACATCAAGGCATCTATGCGAGCGAATACCATGGCTTCGACCAAGGCTGGAACGAAGACGTGATGGTAGGCGGACGCTGGCACAATGGTGATGCCGTACACGCAGCAAACTACGGAGAGGGCAATACGCTATACGTAGGTGGTGTGGAGCAGGCCACGGGCCACGTGATGGTTAGTGACCCCTACAAGGTCTATTTCTCGGATGCAGGGCGTATGGTGATGCCCCGAGAGATGACGGGGCAGATTGATCTGGCGAACTATGGTACGTACTTCTCCAAGAAACCCTACGAAGTGCTACAAACTAATGGCACTATCGCTTTCGACCCTAGATATGCACTACGCCTCGTGATCAATCCGATCGATGATACCAATGCCTCGTGGGGTGGCCCTAGCGACAAGGTTTATCTCTCTACCGACGAGGGGCGCAGCTTCTCGATGCTCTACGGACTAGACGGCGAGAACATCGCCAACTTCGCCTACGCACGTTCCAACCCCGACTACTTCTATATCTCGGGGGCTTACGACATCTACCGCACGATCGACGGAGGCAAGAACTGGTCCCTGGCCAAGACACGCCCCTTCCCCGAGAAGACAATCCCCAATGGCATCACGCAGATTGCCATTCATCCACGTGATGAGAAGAAGCTCTGGGCCGTCAATCCCAACGAGCCACATAAGCTCGTCTATAGCACCGATGCTGGCGATACGTGGACGCCTGACCTCTCGCCGGTGCTACGGGACCAACCCTTGCAGTTTGTCATCGTCGTGGGTGACGAGAGAAACGGCATCTATGTGGCTACGGGGGGCAGAGGTGCACGTGTCTACTATAAGGACGATAGCCTAGAGGACTGGATCGATTATTCCGAGGGTATCAACCCCGGTTCTCGTATCGCTCGCATACTTCCATACTACAAGGAGGGTAAACTCCGTATGGCAACAGACCAAGGTATCTGGGAAGCTCCGCTCTATCGCCCCGACTTTGTACCAGTGGCTCAGCCTATGGCGACCAATGTGGGCAGTGGCGACCTCACAGGTAAGGCCGATATGCCCATACAACTGGAGAGCTACTCGATCGTCAATCAGAGCCAAGCCTCTTGGCGTTGGTCATTCTTCCCCAAGCCCAAGAGCGTGAGCAACCCCACTAGTCGCAATCCGATCGTCGTCTTCGGCTACAATGCAAGCTACGATGTCACGCTCACAGTTACTACGCCTCAGGGGAGCGATACGAAGACGGTCAAGAAGATGTTTGTTGTGCGTGATGGCGTGGAGCACCCCAACCCCGATGAGGGCTATACACCACCAGAGCCTAGTGACCCAACGGGCATCAATCCAGAAGCTGAGGTCGAGCAGCGCATCAAGCTGTATCCTACGGTACAGACCTCTGGCCAGACTATTCGGGTAGAGCTGACCAACTTGCGTGAGGACGCTAAGCTCACTCTCCACTCTGCCAAGGGACACGAGCTGCGGCATGTGGCTCTACCCGCAGGTTCGTCTACCTACCACCTCACGACCGAGGGGCTTACTCCCGGCGTCTATCTCTATTCGTTGCTTTCTCGATCGGAGAAGCATTATGGTCGTATCATCATCAAATAGTTTATATGCTGCGTTTGAATTATTTTGCTGCTAGCCTGCTGTTCCTACTTACTCTCCCATTAGCCTCATGGAGTTACGCCCAGAGTGATCGAGAGGGCGAGGCCTATCGTACCTTTATTCCCGAGGGGCTCCCGCATGGTGCGCCCGAGTGGATGGCTCAGTTACTCTCGCCAGACGGGGTGGACTACAATCAAGTGCGAGCCCAGTGGCTTGAGTTTAGGCGAGCCAACCCACAGTATCAGCGCAAGACGCCTCACACCAAACCCCTTATTCGCTTCATGCAGCGCTGGGAGGAGCATTACCGAGCGTATGCCGATGCCAAGGGGATTATTCGTCTGCCCCTAGGGCATGACTACAAGGCTGAGGTCAGCCGCATCAATCGCCTCGCTGCTCGAGAGGGCAGTGGCCTCAGAGCCGCCTCGCTCGATGGCAACAAGTGGCAGATCCTTGCCCCACTGATTACCTACAGTCACAGCACTAAGAAAGTAACACCTTGGCAGGCTAATATCCACCGCCTCGGAGTAGCTCGTAGCTCGCCCAATACACTCTATGCAGGCTCAGAGACGGGTATGATCTTCCGCACCGACGACAAGGGTGAGCATTGGCGTCCGTGTAGCCCCAATCACTACTTCGGCGGAGAGGTCAATAGCGTAGAAGTGTCCTATCAGACCTCAGAGAAAGTGGTCATTGGTTCGGGTGGATATGTTTGGCTGACCACAGACGGTGGGGCAAATTGGCAGGATATCACACCAGAGAAGCAACACAATGAGCTGGTTCGTGACGTGGTTTTCCACCCAGATAATGACAAACTCATACTCGTTGGCACCTCGAGAGGGCTGTATCGAACCGAAGACTCTGGGCTGACGTGGCGCAAGGTCTTGCAGACGCAGTGCTATGACATCAAATTTCAGTATGGCGCCGAGCGGATCTATGCCCTCGCAGGGCGCCCGGGCTCAGTAGCATTCTATACGAGCCTAGACGGCGGAGCAACCTTCTCGCGCAAAGATTTAGGTGCACCAATCCTCGCAGGGCGCATCGGCATCTCTTACTCCGAGCTAGGACGAGCCTATGTCTACGTCTGGGCGACCGAGGGACGATACCTCAGTCACCCAGAGGAGTTTTTCATCGGTAGGCCACTACTCTTTAAGAGTACGGACTCGGGTGCATCTTTTGTCATGAATAGGGAGGTGGCCGATAAGCTCGAGCATGGCGACAAGAATGGCGGACAAGGCTACTATGATCTGACTTGCCTCGCCTCGCCACACAACCCCGAATGGGTTTTCTTCGGTCTGATGCACACCTATTTTTCCCCCGATGGCGGGAGAACCGTGCAGAATAAGGGCGGATACTATGGTCAGTTTGAGCTACACTCCGACCAACAAGATATGCACATCGTGGGTAATGATACTTGGCTCTCGACTGATGGAGGGATTATTTACTCCTCCGACTTCTTCCAAAATCATGCCGAACCTCGCATCCGAGGCATCTATGCCTGCGAATTTTGGGGCTTCGACCAAGGCTGGAATGAAGATGTTATGGTCGGCGGACGCTTCCACAATGGCAATATGGCGCAGATGGATAGCTACGATGGTATCAGTATCAGTCTGGGTGGCAGTGAACAGGCTACAGGGCATCTCCTACTGAGCAATCCACGCAAGGCGCTCTTCTCCGATACCGAAAACGTCATTGTTCCCGACGACTGGAAGAAAGACTTCGTCCCCTTCGGCAATATCGGTAAATACCCTTACGAAAGCTCCCAATTTGGTATTGGTCTGACTTTCGACCCTCGCTATGCCAAATGTTTCTACAACGTTCAGGACGGTGGTAACGAACTACGTTACCTCTGGAAGACCATCGACGATGGTGAGAGTTATACGCAGCTCTACACCTTCGAGGCTCCGATCTCCTCAATCGGTATCTCTAGAGTTAATCCTGATCGTATGGTTGTCTGCACGAGTCTTGGCCTCTACCAGTCGGTCGATGGTGGCAAAACATTTGCCAAGGTAACCACAGCCCCCGAGGAGCTAAGCAATATCCACGATAGTTTCGTCGCCATGCACCCACGCAACGAGCAGGAGTTCTGGATCTCTTGCTACAACAATCAGAGCGTTTGGCGCACCAAGGACGCAGGGCTGACGTGGGAGGAAATAGGTCGAGAGGCTAAGTTCGACCACGACTTGTTTAGGAATGATTTCTTCTTCAGATACATCTTCCTCACGGGTAACGAGAAGAACGCTGCCTACGCAATAGTCGGAGCTATCCGCCCCTACAATGCGATCAATCTACAGCTACGTAGCCGCATCGCCTACCGAGATGACACAACCAAGGGCTGGGTAGACCTCTCCGATGGCTTGCCTTATGGGCTGTCGATCAATAAGCTATTGCCATTCTATAAGAAGGGTGTACTGCGCCTAGCCTCAAGCAATGGTATTTGGGAGCGTCCACTGGTAGATCCTCACTTCCGCCCCGTCGCTCAGCCTATTATTCTCAATAGTGGTACAGGAGAGTTTGCTACGACCAATGAGGTTGAGCTGGACAGCTACTCTATCGTCAATCAAGAAGATGCCCAGTGGAGCTGGAGCTTTAGCCCTGCTCCGCTACACGTGAGCGATCCGCATGCACGCAATCCTAAGATCCGCATTGCACCTAATACGACCTACGATGTCACACTCACGGTTACCACTCCTCAAGGTAGCGATACCAAGACGGTGAAGGGTATGATCATTGGTAAGGCTACTGTACCGCCCTATACCGACCCAACCAATGCGCAGGAGGTAGAGATGATGGCCAAAGACTTCGTGCTTCGCCGCCACCTAATCCGCCAAGGCGAGCAGATTGCGCTCTCTTTCGGCGGTCTGACCCGCCCTATAGTCCTACACATCTACGACATTCAGGGGCGTGAAGTGATGCGAAGCGAGCTATCTCCTAGAGCAACGAGCCACCTCGACACCTCTAAGCTACCTGCTGGTGCGTACATCTATACGGCAGAGAGTGTAGAGATCAAGAAAAGCGGACGCCTGCTGATCCACTAGACTTAGTAGACACCCTCAAAATAAAGCGAAGGGGCTGTGGCAGAATCTAATCTTGCCACAGCCCCTTCGCTTTGTTTTAATTCTAGATTTGTCGAAAGGTCAAGGTTAAAAACCTTATCAAAGCACGTATTATTGGGTGCAGATGCACCCAATAATACGTGCTGTTGCACCCAGTATGAGGTGCAACACGATGCTTTTTCCTTTCAAAAAATGGCGTTAGACGAAACACAATCTTTGCTTTTGGGCTGATTGATGCCTAGAATCTGTGCGTCGTGGAGAGGACGAGCGAACGGCCTGCACCCGAGATTCCAGAGCTGTATGGGCGATAGCGGCGGTCTGTGATGTTCTCTATGGCAGCCGTTACCGCCCAGCGTCTAGATATTTGGTAATGGCTACGCAGGTTGAGGACGAGCCAAGCTGGCGAATAGGTGCGTCCAGCCTCATCTTTGGCGTAGATCTCGGTTTTTCCACGCTCATCGAGAGGTAGATCGGTGTGCTTGCGCTCGGCTTGCATACGGCTCTCTAGGCAGATGCGTAGAGATTTGGTCGAGAAGTCCAGACCCGCACGGGCGAAGAGCGGTGCTGCGTGGCGCAGAGGCGAGGAGGTTCGGTCGTCTAGCTCCTCTCTGCCTCGCTGATAGTTCACTTCGGCGAAGGCTGATAGCCCCGAGAACTCCTTCGTCCTCACCAGTAGATAAGCTCCATAGACCTCCGCAAAGGCGGCATTCTGTATCGCTAGCACTCGGCTTAGCTCTCCCTTGTACATTACTTCTTCCTCGCCAGAGGGGAGGCGAAAGGGGCGACGCACCAGAGCATTGGTCAGATGCGTGTAGAAACCCGATAGCTCGACCTCACCCCAAGAGAAACGCCCTCTAGCCGTCACATCAATCCCGTGGGCGTACTCTGGTTTGAGCGTAGGATTGGGTACCACGACGGACTGATCCACCGAGTCGAAGATCTTGCCCATATCGTCTACGTTAGGCGCACGGAAGCCTCTCGATAGGTTGAGATTGAATGTGAGGAATTGGGTGGGCTGATAGTTGAGCCCGAGATTGCCCGAGAGCGAACCCGCCTGATTGGTCTGATGCGCATCGAAAGCCAGCGCAAAGCCCGGGTTAGTGAAGTTAGCATCTATCCGATAGAGGTTGTATCTCGCCCCTGCATAGGCCTCAGTTCCCTTGGCGAGCGTCCACGCCCCTTGCAGATACGCCCCTGCCGAGTGCCACGAGGCTTGAGGGTAGCGAGAGGCACTGCGCTCACTTGTTTTCTTCTCGATGTCGTAGGCCTCTCCCATAGACTTAACCCGATCTAGCACATACTCCACACCGTAGTTCCATACGGCTTTGGCTGTCGTCTTCTTCAAGTCCAGATTGAGCGAATAGGCGTTTACCTGCTCGGTTTGGGTGCTTCGGATAGGCTTATTGAGAGTTCGGTCGATGCGGCTCTCCTCGAAGTTTTGCAGGGCTAGGCGTAGGTCGATTTGGTCGTAGAGGATGCTAGAGTTTGTGTGGCTCAAGTGAAGTAGATTCATCATCCACTTCTGCGGGCCATAGCTCCACTCTGCGTAGCGAGGTAATCCTTTACGCAGACGGTTGTGGCGGTCGTAGCGACCATAGGGCGAGCTCTCTGAGAGATGAAAGGCGTACTCCATTTGCCAAGCATCGGAGGGCTTGTACAGAATCTTCTGCATAATGTTGCTCTGGCTGTAGGCTGAGGGGGTCTGTACCCGTGGGTCGGGGTTGTCGAGTACGAGATCCGCTTTGTGATCCGCTCGGCGCACGACGAAGGGCTTGAGGTAATCCTCTGGGCCGTAGCTCCCTTGCTTGAGATCGCCGAACTCGAAGTTGCTGATGCTCGTTAGGAAAGCCCATCGGCGCAAGCTGATCTGGAAGTCGAAGTGCCCCGTACGTTCGTTATTGGCAGAGGCGTATCGGGCCGAAGTGGATCCCGATATGCTGATGGGGTGGCGACCACTGAGTTTGGGAGATAGAGTCCGAAAGTCCATGACACCGCCGATGGCATCGCTACCATAGAGTACAGAACCAGAGCCGAAGAGTACCTGTGCCTGCTCCATGGCTAGAGGATCGAGGGAGATCACATTGTGGATATTGCCCGAGCGGTAGATCGCCGTATTCATACGCACCCCATCGACCGAGTAGAGCAGCCTATTGGTGGCAAATCCTCTGATCATCGGGCTGCCGCCGCCCTGCTGACTTTTCTGTATGTAGACACGTCCCGAACTGCCAAGCAGGTCAGCCGTAGTCTGAGGCTGATAGAGGGAGAGTTCTTTAGGGTCAATGCTGATGCGCCCTGCCTTCCATGCTTCGGCCAGTGGGCTGGGGGGAGGAGCTTGTACGAGTAGTTCGTCGAGCTTGATGCTATGGGTGTCGCTCTGTCCAAAAGAGGGCAGAGGGGTTAGAGCCATTAGGGCGACCCCGATAGCAGTGAGTTGATGTTTTGTAGTCATTTCGTTAGCAAATAAGTTTGGTTAATTCATCGCTGTGTGGGCCACAAAGTTAAAACAATCTGCCTGCTTGACTATCAACTAGCTAATCTTCTCCAGTAGCAACGTAGCCCGCTGCATTGAAAATTGATAGGTCTTGCGTATTCGTTCCGCACGAGGAGCGTTGACGCAGCCCATAGCGTCGCTACAAAACTCGAGAGATCTAGGATGCGACTTTGCTTCTTTTGTGTTAAAAAATGTATGCAAATTTGGCTTAAATCGGGGCGAAGGGCAGAGAGTTTTTGGGCGTCTGAGGCGACTTTTGAGCAAATTGATGGGAAGACTTTTTCGGATTGGTGGGCTAATACTTAGCAATGTGTCCACTAATCCAAAGAGATTGATGGGAAGAAATCCTCAAAAAGGCGACATGAAAGTACAAAATTAGCCAGATGAGCGTTTTATATATCTGGTTATTAATTATTTGCAAAACCCTCGTTTTAGGCGGTTATTTTCACTCGGCTGGAGGTGGAGTGCCCAAACGAGGTCGAACGCCGTCTAGAGCCCGCTAGGAGCCAAATACGAGATTTACCACTTTCTCCCTCCACATGGGCAGCAGCTTCCCACCAATACTCCGATAATTGAGCTAAAATATAAATCTAACCCTCCAGTCTGTATGAATCTGTAAAAGGCTCTAGGCCTCCATATTGATAGGCTTTAACGTACCTAAATACAAATGTTTAAGGTTGCTCTATCCATGTGGTGGAGAGGGTTTGAACGTCAATCGAGAAGTAAATAAGGAAATAAATATCTATTAAATGAAAAGTATTATTTATCTTTGAGGCAGAAAAGAAACTTTTTGAGTAACTAAAACAAGAAAACTATGAGTCGTGCGAAGAAAACAATGCAGATGAGTGACAATTTGGTCCTTCTGAAGGGTCTACTCTCCGACATCGTGCGTCAAGATCTTGGTCAGGAAGTAAGCGACAAGATAGACTCTATCCGTCGCCTTGCAGATCAGGACGCTACCGATGGCACCGTACCATCGCCCCAGCTACTAGAGGCGATTGCCTCTCTCTCCGATAGAGAGCTGCTCTATGTGGCACAGGCCTTCAACCAATCACTCAACCTAATCAATACAGCCGAGCAGCTCAACCTGATCTCCGAGCAGGCTCTAGGGCGAGATAATCCCATACAGTTCATTCGCCTCTGTGAAGATCTCAAAGCCAAAGGCGCAAGCCGAGAGGAGATCATCAAGGCACTCGAGCAGCTCTCGATAGACCTCGTACTCACGGCACACCCCACAGAGATTAACCGTCGCTCGCTCATCAACAACCTCAACGAAACGAGCGACTGCCTAGATCGACTAGATCGTGCAGATCTCCCAGACTACAAGCGAGCTCAGCTCATGCGTCGCCTGCGTCAGCTCATTGTGCAGTACTGGTACACCGACGAGATCCGCAAGCGCCGCCCCACGCCCGTAGAGGAAGCCAAGTGGGGCAACGATGTGATCGAAACGAGCCTCTGGTATGCCGTGCCTGAGTTTATCCGTGAGCTCAATGTGCAGCTAGAGGCAATGCTCGAGGGCTACACCCTGCCCATAGATGCACGTCCTATCCAGTTCACCGCATGGATGGGTGGCGATAGAGATGGCAACCCCAACGTCACAGCCAGTGTGACGCGAGAGGTGCTCCTACAGAATAGACGTCGTGCAGCTAAGCTCTTCCTCGTAGACATTGAGGTGCTAGTCAAGGAGCTATCTATGAGCTACTGCACCGATGAGTTCCGTGCCTATATCCAAGACGACGAGGTGCAGGAGCCCTATCGTGAGCTGATGAAGCGACTACGCACTCAGCTACGCAATACTATCGCCTACATTGATGAGCGACTCGAGGGTAGCACGCAGCCTATCCCTACCGATGTGATCTGGGACGATAGCCAACTCTGGGAGCCACTGATGCAGTGCTACCGCTCTCTCGTGTCGTGCGATATGGAGAGCATCGCAGGGGATAAGCTCACCGACACGCTTCGCCGTGTGCGTGCCTTCGGCGTTACTCTGGTCAAGACCGACGTACGCCAAGAGAGTAGCCGACACACCGAGGCTATCTCCGAGCTACTGCGCTACCTAGGTCTAGGGGACTATGCCAGCTGGAGTGAGGAGGAGAAGCAGGCGTTCTTGATACGAGAGTTGGCCTCTCGCCGTCCGCTGATCCCCGCAGGTTGGCAGCCTAGTGCCGAAACAGCCGAGGTCATCGACACGTGTCGTGTGATCGCCGAGACACCCGAGGGGGTTATCCCCGTATATCTGATCTCGATGTCGCAGACACCATCGGATATCCTAGCCGTACACCTGCTACTCAAAGAAACTAACTGTCCTTATCGCCTAGGAGTAGGTCCACTCTTCGAGACCCTCGAGGACTTGGAGAATGCAGCAGATGTTATGCGTCAGCTCTTCTCTATCGGCTGGTATCGTGGCATCATCGGCAACAAGCAGATGGTTATGATCGGCTACTCCGACTCGGCCAAGGACGCAGGGGCTCTGGCAGCAGGCTGGGCTCAGTACTGCGCACAGGAGGCTCTGATCAAGGTTTGCGACGAGGCAGGAGTACGCTTGACGCTCTTCCACGGTCGTGGTGGTACGATCGGTCGAGGTGGAGGCCCTGCCAAAACGGCTCTATTCTCTCAGCCTCCCGGTTCGCTGCGTGGCGGTCTGCGTGTGACGGTACAGGGCGAGATGATTCGCTTCAAGTTTGGTCAGCCTGCATTGGCTATCCGCACTCTTGGGCTCTATTTAGAGGCTATCCTCGAGGCTAACTTGCTCCCACCGCCTGTGCCACGAGAGGAGTGGCGTGAGGTCATGGACGAGCTGCGTGATGCATCGTGTGCTATTTATCAAGGCGTCGTTCGTGGCAACGAAGACTTCATTCACTACTTCGACCAAGCCACCCCGATCTCCGAGCTCTCCAAGCTCCCTATGGGCTCTCGCCCTGCTAAGCGCCGAGCAGCGCCCACGATCGATAACCTCCGAGCTATCCCGTGGATCTTCAGCTGGTCGCAGAATAGACTAATGCTCCCCGCTTGGCTCGGAGCAGGGGAAGCACTCCAGCAGGCACTTGAGGCTGGCAGACGAGATCTGCTAGAGCGTATGTACCGTGAGTGGCCATTCTTCAACACCCGTATTAGTATGCTTGAGATGGTGTATGCCAAGTCGGATATCGCTGTGGCGGCCTATTACGATCAGTTGCTCGTAGCCGAGGAATACAAGTACCTAGGACAGGACTTGCGTGAGCGCCTAGTGCGTGACACCGCTACGATCCTCTCTATCTCGCACGACCGCACACTTATGGAAGATGTGCAGGGCGGTGCAGCGGAAAATGTCGCTGTGCGCAATAGCTTCGTCCTACCGCTCAACCTGCTACAAGCCGAGCTGCTCAAGCGTTCTCGCTCTACCGAGGACTATTCGCAGGACATCGAGCAGGCGCTTATGGTGACGATCTCGGGCATCGCAGCGGGCGTGCGCAACTCTGGTTAGCAGACCTACACAGAGTGCAGTGGGGTAGAGCCAAGGTTTTGCTCCACTATCTCTGCCACATAGACACCGATCCCCCAATCAAGCGGAGCCCAAGGCTCTACACGATTGGGGGATCGGTCTATCCACATGTATGCTCTATCGCCCGCAACTTAGCTGGAAGGGGCAGTACCTGCAATGCTCAAGGTCTTGGCACTGAACGAAGGGCTGCTCTAGATCGAAGACACTACGCAGCAGATCTGTCAAGGTATCTAGATACTCTTGCCGATAGTCGGCATAGTCGGCTATGATGACTGCACCTTTTCGTGAGCCGAAAGTGACGTATGGACTATAGTTTTTGCTCTGTGTTCCCATCTCTTTTAGGCGCATAACCCCCGGCTGTATGGCGTAGCTGGGCATCTTAGGCAGTATGTTGGCCTTATTCTGCCAGAGTAGCTCGCAGTAGAGTAGTGTTTGTAGTACGGCTTTCATCTCCGTCTTGGTCGTGAGCTCCTCCCAAGACGTGAATTTCGGTTCTTTGTCTTGGCCCGTTTTATAGTCCAAGACCCGCACACGAGGGATAGGATCGTCCTCGCCCTGTACGATGTCCAGTCGGTCTATATCTCCCTTGAAGTTGATTTCTACGCCATTGCCTAGGTCTATTCGAGCCACTAGATGGGCTTCGCTCTCTAGATATGTGATTGGCTCATGTGTGGCGTCGTAGGCGATGATGCTGCGTGTATAGGTAGCGATCATATCGCAGTATAGCTTGTCTAGGGCAGATGCTTCCTGCTTCCCGTACTTATCCATGTAGAGCTCGGTGACGATGCGGTCTATCTCTGTATTACCCTTCTCGAGTAGACGCTCCAGATGAGCCACGGGTATTGGCTTGCCGCCTGTGTAGGGCTTGTAGACCTCCTCCATTGTGGCGTGCAGGATACTCCCAAACTCATTGGACGCCATTAGCTCTTGTGGCTCTTCTTCCTCATAGATCTCGAGGATCGCCTCGTAGTAGAAGCGTAGAGGACAGCTGATGTAGGTAGCCAGACGACTGGCCGAGAGGGCACGTCCGCCCGAGGCTGTGTCGCGAGAGAAGAGGGATAGCCTACGGGCTACCTCGGGCGACCGCTTGGAGATTACGATAGGCTCCGCTGGGGTTCTGCGTGGTGTGGACTGAGCCACACGTCTGTTTATGGGCACGCCATAGAGTAGCTCGAGCTGATGAATGTAGCGACTCTCCTCGCCCTTGCCTCCCATGGCATCATCTTGGCCGTAGATGAGGATTAGCTCCTTGGCCTTGGCGATGGACTGGTAGAAGCGATACGCCTCGGTAGCGTCTTGCCACTGACTCGTAGGCAGGCGATATCCACGCCTCAGGGTCTGAGGGATAAGCGTGGCTTCGTGCCCGCTGCGTGGCATTTGTCCCTCTTGTGCCGAGAGGTAGATCAACCTAGGGAAGTGTAGCGCACTGCTCTCCCTAAGCCCCATGACCTGCAATCCTCGCAACGGATCCCCCTCAAAAGGAATGGTTATCCCTCTGACCAAACCCTCCAATAGCCTGATGACAGAGGACAGAGGCATGCTGTCTAGAGCATATTGCTCGGACAAGCCTCTCAGACGATTGACGAGGCGAATGTAGTGGTGTATAAACTCGGCATCGAAAATGCTGATCTCTACTCGCCCATCGTCCTGAGTGACCGCTATATCCTCTGCGTGCTCCCTGCTCTCTGGTAGGCGAGAGCGGTCCATGAGCCCCTGTAGAAATTCTTGTAGATCGCCAAGAAACTGCCCTGCTCTCTCACTCGGGCGTAGCAGTATCTCGACGAGGCGCATGAATTGGCCCTGCTGCTCGGTGCCCTCGTCTTGGGCGCAGAGCTCGGCTTGCTCCATGATCCAGCTGGTCGATATGTGGTAGTTCTTTTGCCTGCGTATGGCGTCCGAGAGCTCAATGAGCTGGGGGTATCTCTCGCCTAGTAGATGTATGCTGAGCAGGGCGATGAGCTGATCGGCTCGGTAGCTACGATGATCATGGGAGGAGAGTAGCAGGCGGATCCAGCGGCTCATCAGCACCGCTACGGGAGTTCGGTTGAGTGGGTAGCCCAGCGTGATGTTCAGATGCTGGTATGCGGTAGGGATAGAGCTCACCGTGGGTAGCAGTAGCTGTTCGCTAGGCAGTATCATAGCCGTCGTGAGCTCGCTGGGGTCGTCGCTCAGCACACCGAGCTCACCCAAGATATGGGGCAGAGCTTTGACCTGTGAGATCGTACTGGCACAGCTGATGACCTCGACTTGCTGTGGCAGATACCGAGCCCCCTGCTCTGCCAGCCAGCTACCCTGTACCTGCCCCAGTAGCTCTTTGTTCTTGAGAAGGACCTTACTGGCGAGGTGCTTGCTATCGCTGAGGATATGTACCTGCTCGTCCCAGCAAAACTCGGCGTAACCTCGGCGGCGGAGTGCTCGAAAGAGCTTAAACTCGGCAGGAGTAATGTCGAATAGGCCGACGAAGACGATACGTGTCTGCTCTCCTAGGCCGTCTACCAAATCTACGGCACGCTCTGCTACTTGTCTATATATCCGTCCCTCGTAGCCACAGTCTGTGGCTTCTAGGCGCTCGTTGAAGCGCTGGTAGAGGGGCCATAGGCTCTGCCAGAAGTCTACGAAGCTACGGCGATAGTCTACACGCTCGCCTTCGTCCATAGCCGAGAGGTTCCTAAATCCATTCCAGAAGCTCTCGATTAGCTCGAGCGTGTCGGGCTCCATATAGCTGAAGTCCTCTTGTATCTCTCGGTAGTCGGCTAGGTTGGCATATAGCTCCTTGGCAGAGATGAGGTGCTGGTCTAGCAGGTCAAAGTCTTTGATGATGATATTGCCCCAGTACAAGAAATCCTCGAAGGGCTCTACCTCCTCCGCATTTGCCTCCTCTTGGCGGCAGCGATAGAGCTCGAATAGCAGAGCCGTGCGGTCTAGGACACGTACCTCGGGTAAAAGGCCTTGGATAAAATCCCCCACGGTCTGGCATTTGGGGGCAAACATAGGCGAGGGGGCTATGCGCCCTAGATAGTGCCGGAAGAATAGTAGAGATCGGCGAGAGGGGAAGACGAAGCGGTATTGTAGAGCGTCCGTCTGAGCTAGACTCTGACTGTTCTGTATTAGCCGCTCGCAGTAGTGAGCTGCTACTTGCTCTAGGAAGGGTTTCATCGAGATAGGTGTCCTTATTTATTGTGATACTCAAAGAAAAGGCTTTTTGATCAAATGATGAAATGCTTACCCAAACGAGAGGAGAGGCTCGTATGGCTAGGTATTTTATCGCTCGATCTTCATCTTTTTGGTTAAGGAGTGTAAACGTATTACTGAGGAATTTGAGAGAATAACAAGGATATTGATAAAGGTTGATGGAGCTTTGCCCAAAATGGAAGGACTGATTTTGGGCGATTTATGGGCTAATCCCCTGAGCTGTGCCCACTGATCCCAAAAGATTGATGGGAAGAAATCCTCAAAAAGGCGACACGAAAGCATAAAATTAGCGAGAGATGCATTTTATACATCTGATTATTAGTTGTTTACAAAATACTCGTTTTAGGCGGTTGTTTTCGTTCGGCTGGGGAGAAGTGCCCAAACGAGCAAGCGCACGATATAGAGCCTTCTAGAGGCCAAATATGAGGTGTAGCCTTTTCCCTTGGTTCTCTAGTCACTCGCCTAGATATATGCCCAAATGTCGCTAGAGATGTAAAAAATTTTCATTGCTATTTGATGCAAATGCTCAGGCAGATATTTGATCTCTTCCGAGCTCCTCATCTGCCTTCGGCTCACGTTTGGGCGAACCTATGGGATAGGTTTAATTGCGTAAGTATGTTAAGATTTATATAGTATTATGAAACAGGTAATTGTATTCATTAATTATCTATCTTAGCAGCCAATTTATAAATCATAGTATCATTCATTTCAAACAAAAAACTCGTGAAGAAATTTCTATCTGTTCTTTGCCTCATTGCTGCAAGTCTAAGTGCTACGGCTCAGACTAGAGCTTTCGATCCCAAAGATGGAGCACTGCTAGATGGTAAGACGATCGTTAAGATGAATCTAACCGGCCTTGCTACACGCAACTTCGGCTTCTATGCCGAGCGTATCCTCGCTAAGCCTCTTAGCTTCCAGCTAGGGGTCAATGTGATGCCTACTGGGGCACTGCCTTTCGTCGGCCTGCTATCCTCTAGATTTCCCGAGGTTGCAGACCTGACCATTGGCTCCAAGTCTATTACACCAGAGCTACGTTTGTATCTAGGTAAGGGCTATGGTAGTGGTTTCTACATTGCCCCCTATATGCGCTACGAGAGCCATACTGTTGCAGGCTTCAATGTCAGTCCAAATCTATCCACAGGATCTGAGCAAGATGAGTATGCTAGACTTGCCAAGCTCAGACTAAGCGGTAACCTCAGCGCCCTCGGTGCAGGTCTACTTATGGGTGTTCAGGGGAAGTTTGGCTCCAAAAAGAATATCGTCCTAGACTGGTCTATCCTTGGTATACATGCAAGTATGGCCAAGCTAACCCTCGAGGGCAAGCTGCCTAGTGAAATTGCAGATCTGACGCAGAAGGAGATGGGCAAGTTTAGGGAAGACTTGCACGATTTGGCTGAGAATCTGCCCGAGCTCAAAGATAAACTCGTGGATATCAATGGTCGTGGCGCCAAGGTTTCGACAGGCTTGCCATTTGGTTTCTTCCGAATGGCTCTCTCGATCGGTTACCGTTTCTAGAGTATTATATTCAGATCCAAATAACTAGGGGCTGTGGCAAATCGAATTTTGCCACAGCCCCTAGTTATTTAAGATGTTTGAAATTAGTTTATTAGCGCACTATAAACCTTAGGCTCTGTACACCATTGGCCGAAGTAAAGGCGATGATGTAGGTGCCTGATGATAGGCTGGCAGTTGGGATATTGATCTTACCGCCTAGGGTTTCGCTCTGCCAGAGGGTAACGCCGGAGAGGCTCAGTACTCTGATGCTACCTGCATGGTCTAGTTCCAGAGTTGCCTGTTCGCCTTGGTTGAGTAGGGTGGGGTAGAGACGAAGGCTAGAGTCTACAACGCCCTCTAGGCTAGTCTTCTTGATGAAGACAGCTTCTACGGTTACTGGTCCACCAACAGTGAACTTGAGGGTCTTAGTGATATCCTCGCCATTAGCTTTGAGGCTAGAGAGCTTCCAGTCTGCATCTGGTGTTACCTTGACTGTTACCTCTGTGCCCTCTGCTATTTGCGTGGGGTCTTCGATACCAACGAACTCAATCTTACCTTGCCCAGTCACATTGCTAGTGATAGCATGGGTTGGAGTTTTGATAGGAGCACCCAGTATCTCGAGCTCAGATATGATAGTATTTGCTTGAGCAGATGTCGTGATGACAACCTTAATATATCTAGCCTTGAGTCCATCCTTGAAGGATACGGCGCTACTGATGCCATCTCCTTCATTAAGCTTTAGCACACGCTTATAGGCACTGTCCTCTTGAGTAGTTTCGGATATCAATACTTCGCAGTTTTGGGGATATTTGGCGAAAATATCACCATCCTTGAGAGCGAACATTTGGAAAGAAGACAGGAAATGCAGAGAGCCTAGGTCATACTTGAACGTTAGATTAAAGTCGGAGAAGCTGATGCCGGGTGTAAACCATACGTTGCTCTTATCGCCATCTGCAAGCACCTTAGGATCTTTGGTTAGTTTGAGATCTGTATCGATGCCTAGATCAAGTAATGCCTGACTGGCTTCCATTGTAACGGATTTCCCTACCAAGATGTTGAAGCGATCTGGGTCGATTACTTTGACCTCAAACTCAGAGTAGATGGTCTGTCCGCCATTGGTCAGCTTAACCTTCACTTTGGAGTTTCCTACTTTCCGACTTGCCTCTAGAGTTAGATTGATGTTATTGTCATCTGCCGTCACTGCTCCTACTACTTTTACTAGATCGTTGTCAACGGTCGCTGAGACTGCAAAGTCCGAGGCACGTTGTTCTCCTCCCAAAGAGTAGGGTATTGATAGAGTACGCTTCTCTGAGAATTTCAGAGATTGATTGGCAATTTGCTCAATTTTTTGTTTGCTTTCGAGACCATAGGCTTCAAATTCCCAAATACGAATGGTAATGGGCTGCTCTTTGTCATACGGCGTGAAGCGTACATAGCGTGCTGTGGTGGGCTTAATCCAAGCGTCCTTCTGGTTCATAGACTGTGGGAGATCTTGCTCATTAAGCACTTCTATCCAATCCGCATTGTTGTTGCTAAGCTCAATCTTGTAGTTGGAGACATTTTCGAACCCTTCGATTGGACGGCAGTCGTAGAACTTGAAGCGATACAGGTTGTAGGGCTTCTTCAGGTCAATAACTACCCAGTGTGAGAAGCTACCGCCAGCACACCATTTTTTGCTAATATCCGATGGAGCCGTGATGCCATCGAGCAGGTTGCGTGGGTGTTCCTTTTCGTTTGTGTAGCCACTCACATTGCTGATTTGTCCGCTTCTTGCCACGTTTTGGAGATTCTTCTCATCGCTGATCTCAACCAAGCCCTCTACGGTCTTAGTCGTAGTACCTGCTTCGTTGCTTACTTTGACAGTGATGGCGTATAGACCAGCTTGGTCAAACTTAAATGTTGCCTTGTTTTCTGTCGCGCTGACGAGCTTTGCTCCCTTGGGTGTTACCCATTCATACTTTTTAGGGAACTTGTTGGCATGAGCTGTAAAGACGATTTGGGAGCCTACAGTGGCGAGTGTTTTGCTTGCAGAGATGCGTACCTCTGGGGCAGTAAGATCTGGATATTTTAGGACTAGAGTAGCCTCCGTGGCAGACTCCTTCATATCTTTGGTTACCGCTCTCACATACACTTTAGCCTCCTTTTCTGATTCGTCTTTACGAGTAAACTTATCAATATAGAAGCCCTCATTACGTGTCTGTCCCACAAGCTTTTTAGACTCTCCTGAGCGTTCGAAGTAAACGTTGTAGTGGTGAATATCATCGCTCTTGGCAGCATCCCAAATTAAACGAATATCCGAGACGGCCTCTTGCAGTTGATTTTGGCTCTTGAGGTTGGTTACGACTCCACTCTTAGGGGTATAATCCTCTGCCTTAATTGAGAGCTGACCGAGCTTGAGGTTGTAGTTATTGATGCTCTTGTGAGGTTTGAAGTTGAGGGATAGCATGCGGAGGTCTTTACCTGCGAGAGCCTTCAGCGATGCTTTGGCAATAGACCAGCCGTTTTGTGTAGGCTCTGTAGTTGTGAACTCAATTGCTTGAGTTTCCTTTCCATTGATATCTGTCGATACAACGAGCTCAAAGATTTTGTCAGTGTCGCCCTTGTAGACTAGCTCTACAACTTCATTGCCCTTGAGGTTAATCTTTGTTTTGTACAAGTGAACTAGATATTCGGCCTTAGCTCTGATTGATCCAGAGACAACAAGGCTACTACCAGAGTTGTAGGCATCATCCCAGTTGAAATCAAGGTGTATGTTGCTTTTTACACCTCCGTTTTTAGGTTCAATCCACCATCTCCAAGTGGGCAGTACGTCCTGCATCCCAACGTGGTACCAGTCTCCTGTGCCACGCTTCTCGCCCTGTACGAATCTGTATTTACCGAGACCTGTACCGAAGCTTGTAACGAATGGAAGGGATGTAATGGCGCTGCGCTCTTGGATTCCAGCAGATAGTCCGGGCCAAGAATAACCATTACTACTCCTTGTTTTAGATGGATCAACAGAGTTGTTTACCCAAAATTTGCTTGCATTTTTGAAGACCTCGCTCATGGCCGTGTAAGCTTGGGGTCCCGAAGCCTCTGGGGTACCAAGTAGGCGTTCTACTTTCTTTTTCCAAATCTGCTCTTCTGGGTTGAAGAGTTGGATAGAGCCGACGTGTTCGTTTTGTTTGGCTGGAAAAAGATTGTTGAAGATGGAGCCACCGCCATAGATACCATACGTTGCATTATTGATCCCGTAGTAGACCTTGTCGAAGTATCGATCTGCGCCAAGCTCTTTGACCAAAGATGCTTTATTGGCCGATGCTCTTCCGTCTCCGCCATAGTTGACGAAGTAGGATACTCCGGGATTTCCTTCCCATTTGAGCCAGTTTTTGAGATCATTGCCAATGTAGATGTTAGCATCATAGTACTGTAGCTCCATATCTTTACCTTCGCTTTTGGCTTTGTCTAGGAAAGCTTTCATGAAGCCAGTCCATTGCTCATTGCTAATATGGCGGGAGCTACCCTCGTCATTGAGCAACCAGCCGTCGAAACCAAGGTCACGAGCGATCTCGTAGAGCTTGATGGCGTAGGGATATGTGCCGTTCTCCATAGTAAACATTTTGTCTGCTTCCTTGGGATTGCCTCCATGCTCTAGCTCGGGGAAGAAGAGTGTGCCAAGGATGCGAACGCCATGTAGGTGTGCGATATCGATCGCTGGGGCAGAGGGAGCCGTGATAAGCCCTTCGCCAGCCGAACCACCCCACCAGACTACGACGTCCATATATTGCCAGTGGTTAGGGTTGTAGCCGATGAAGTTGTTGGCTCCCTGAGCAGGTGTAGTGCTACAGTTGGGGTTCATCGTTAGGCAAGCTGCTACCTTACCTTGATACTTCTGGTCGGCATTGGCTTTGATCCCGTCGTCTTTGATGCGTTTTTGTAAAGGAATGGTACTTCTGTTGAACTTGGCCTCGGGATACTTGTCAATCGACCAGTTCTTGATCCCGTCGGGATGCCAGCATCCTCCAAAAGGTTGCTGGGCTACTGCACTCAGCCCAAGCGTGCAAGACGCCATAAGTACAGGCACAATTTTTCTTAATCGCATAATTTTTTGAATTAAATTAAGGTATAATTGATTGGTGATTTAACGGAAGTTGTTGGGTATGGCTCGCTCATTGGGTGCACCATTGGTGTCGGCGACATCCCACCAAACTCGGTCTCCTTGCTTGGCATCTTTGGGAGCATTCTCATTATTTACTATATCGGAGATAGGATAACTCACTCGTTTGATGAATTTCCCTACGGGGACATCGGCCGATAGATTGTTGAGAGGGTTGCGCAGTCTGGGGTAATCCGTACGGCGATATTCGGCCCACGCCTCATTGCCATTGGGGAAGACTGCTAGCCACTTCTGTGTAATGATCGCCTCGAGCTGAGCCTCTCTATCGCCTCCATCGAAGGGATTGTTCTTGAGGCCTGCGATGTATGCCTCTGTTTTATCCTCGGGTAGGTGGTAGTAGCGCATAGACTCACGAATACCCTCTAGGTAGAGTTGCTCGGCGCTTCCGCCAGCATTAGCCCAGCCACGTAGGGCCGCCTCGGCTTGAAGGAACTTACACTCGGCATAGCCAAACCAAATAAATTCGCGGCTGTAGCTGAACCAATGTGTGTCGGAGAGCTTCTTCCCTTCCTTATGCATCACACGTAGCACGGAGTATTTGTCGGGCGTTCTGTCCACATTCATATTGCCAATCTCACTGCCTGTAAACTTCATATTAGGGTTGTCTACCCCTTGGTCTAGGAAGCGTTTGGGCGTTGGTCTAAACCAGCTGATAGGGCAACGTGGATCAATGTCCGCACTTAGATTGTAGTAGGCAAGCTCTAGGTCTTTGCTCATCACAGCGTCTAGATAGCGATAGCTACAGTTGGCGACTTCGTTTTCGCTCCCACTATCGTCATCTCCTCCAAGCTCTACTGGAGCATATTTGGGGACGGTACGCATACGATCTTCTTGGCTTTTCATCAAGCCTGCTGGATGAGCCAGAGCAGCTTCTCCTTCCTTTTTTGCTCTCACTGGGTCTACATTGCTGATGCGTAGGGCTAGGCGTAGACGAAGTGTATTGGTAAAGCGTTGCCACTTGGCTACATCGCCCTCGAAACATCTGTCATCACGCTTGTCGAAGACGAACCCAGCGCGAGCAGGATCGAGCTGTTTGCTTGCCTCCTCGAGGAGTAGAAAGATTTTATCGTAGACCTCCGACTGAGGCTGATAGGTCGCATGAGTTGGTGCTGGCTGGCACTTAATCATGGGTGTCACCGGGATATCACCGTAAGTATCTGTCATCGTAGAGAGGAGGAAGGCATAGTAGACACGAGCCATATAGAAAGCATTGTGATACTTCTCCTTGTCTATATAGTACGCTACCTTGGCTACAGTCTGGTACTCCGAAGTCCGCTCCTGGTAGAAGTGATTCCAGCGGCGATCGGACCAGTCGGCTGTATAGACATATACGGGTGAATTGGCACTGAAGTTTGGATTGTTGTGCGCAAAGTAGCCTGCGTAGATGTCGTGCGTGAGGTTGGTCGTACGCTGATAGTCATCTACTAGCCCCTGATATGTGAGCGAGCGGAAGCTAGCCCCGATTGTACCCTCGCTCTCTTTGAGTGCTTGCATAGCCTCCTCCGATATTTGCTTGGCAAGGGCAATACTCTGGTAGTCGCCCTCGCTAGGCTCTTCTGGCTCTGGCTGCGGTTTGGGCTCTTCTGGCTTGTGTATGTAAGGAGGGGTTGTAGGGTCGGTATTCAGTTCCCTAAAACCATCGGTGCAAGATATGAGGCCAAGCAGAAGCGAGGCGACAAGGCTAGACGTGATGTATTTACTGATCTGATTCATGAGATTGGCTGCTTGCTTTAGAATTGCACATTGAGAGAGAACCCAAGCGTACGGGTGTAAGGTACAGACGTGAAGTCGATAGCCTGTGAGAACATGCTGATGTCAAATCCTCCCTCTGGGCTAGTACCCGGTGTATGGCTGAGGAGGTAGCCTAGATTGCGCCCTACTACCGATAGTCTAATATCTCTGAGAGGAGTGGATCTGAGCCACTTCTTGGGCAATGAGTAAGAGAGCGAGAGCTCTTTGAAGCGAATAAACGAAGCACTATAGATAAACTCCTCGGCTACTCCGTTTAGACCACCTACGGCTCGGTAGAAACTCTCGGCAGAGATAGCGGTTGTGTTGGGCTGACCAGTTGTTTCGTCTATACCACCGAAAACGAATTCGCCACGCTGCTCTGTGCGCTTAGCCATACCCTTGGCTGCTGCGATAGACTCGGACACAGATACCACTTGTCCGCCGAAGCGAGCATCGAATAGAGCCGAGAGTGATAGCCCCTTATAGGAAAGCGTAGGGCTGATTGAAGCCAAAAAGTCTGGCTGTATGTTGCCGATGACTTTCGGCTTGTCGGTGTCGAATAGGGGAATACCATTGCGTGTAATAACCTGACCAGCTTCATTGCGCTTGTAGGACTTGGTGCCGAGAATGTCGCCAAGGCGTCCGCCCTCGAAGGCTCCCACATCGACTAGTAGGTTGTCCCCTCTGAAGTTGAAGCTCATATACTTGCTCTCTGGGTCGAGCTTGCGTACGATCGTATTGTTGTGCGAGAGGTTAAGGGTCATAGTCCACTCGAAGTCCTTGGTGCGGACGGGTGTGCCGTAGAGCATTAGCTCGAAGCCTGAATTGACGATCTCGCCAGCATTTACCAGCTTCCAGCTATATCCAGAGGAGCGAGGCTGTGGGATACGTGTGATCTGGTTGGTCGTAGTGCTATGATAGTATGTGAAGTCAAAGCCAAGACGATTGTCAAAAAACTTCATATCAAGACCAGCCTCGATAGATGATGAGATCTCGGGTTTGAGGTCTTCGTTGTATTTCTCGCTAGGTGGCGTGAAGACTGGGCCTGATGGCTCCTGCCTCCAAGATCCAGTATTCACAAGGCGGAATGGCTCCGTGTCCTTGCCGACCTGCGCCCATGAGAGGCGAGCCTTGCCGAAGGAGAGCCACGAAGGGCGAGCATTCTTTTGCTTCATCAGCTCCGAGAATACGAAGCTGAGGTTGGCCGAGGGATAGAAGTATGAGTTGTTGTTGAGCGGTAGGGTAGAGGACCAGTCATTGCGAGCCGTGAGATCGAGAGAGAGGTACTCGTCCCAAGCGAACTGGAATGAGCCGAAAGCCGAGCGAGTCTTCCGTCGGGATAGGCCATTGCCTGCAGCGTTGAAGCCTTGTGCGGAGTTATGGCTCCAGTAGTTGTTGTTGAGCATATTCTTCGATACCCCCATCAGGTAGTGAGTCTTCTGAGACATCTCGCTCACCCCAGCGGTATAGTTGATGCGGATGCGATCGCCGATGTTGTTGTTCCCGAAGAGTATTGCCTCTGCGTTCTGCTCGAAGAAGTTCTCTTCTCTGCTGAGGTACTGTTCATTGGTCTGCTCTACAATCCCGTCTGTACGGTCTTTTTCCTCTATATCGGTGTGGTAGTAGTCGAAAGCATACTTGGTTTGTAGGAAGAGCCAGTCGGTGAAGTTGATCTTGGCTGAGGCGTAGCCGAATCCACGCCAGCGTTGGTCTTCGTTGTCGCGCTGATTGTTGATGTAGTAAGGGTTGAGATCTTGAGGGAAGGGTCCTACATAGTTGATATGCCTGTGTGTATCGTTCTTGTAGGTCTTGAGGTCATCTAGATTGATGTTGTGCGGCATATAGATGAGCGGGTAGATCTCACCCCCAATCCCGAAGGTAGGTCTATTGATTGCCTGAGAACGAGAAAGTGAAATCTTGGTGTCAAGGCTTAGGTACTTGTTCATCGTCATGCCAGCCTTGAGGTCTAGATTGTTCTTGTTGATCTCTTCCCGAGCGAATAGACCTGTGCTACGCGTATCGCCGAAGGAGATACGGTAGTCCGACTTGTCCGTCACGCCTCCTATGGAGATGTTGTGGGTTTGGGCAAACCCCGTTTGGAAGTAATCTCTGAGCTTATTGCCGTTGAGCCCGTAGGGGCGTTTCTGTCCATTCCAAGCCTCATACTCGTGTCCGTCTAGCTTGGGGCCGAAGCTCTCGGATACACTAGGGTTAAACTGGCCATTGGAGCCCTGCCCGTAGGTGCGTTGTTGCTCCAGAGAGGCTCCGACTTGGCTCCAAGTGAAGTTGCCGTTGTAGGTAACGCCGAATCCCTCGCCCTTATTCCCCTTTTTCGTTGTGATGAGGATTACACCATTACCAGCTCTCGAACCATACAGCGCTGCTGCGTTAGGGCCTTTGAGTACAGAGATCGACTCAATATCCTCGGGGTTGATATCTGCGGTTACACCGCCTCTGTCTACACCCCCGAATAGCGAGGCTCCCGAGCTGCTGTTGTCATTGAAAGGGACGCCATCGACAATCCAGAGAGGTTGGTTATTGTCTGTGAGAGATGAGTTGCCTCGTAGGGTAATCTTGGTCGATCCGCTTAGTCCCGTACCAGATATGTTCATTTGTAGCCCTGCTACCTTGCCTTGTAGTGCACCAGTGACAGAGGGGTTGCCAGTTTTGTTGAGCTCGCTACTCTTGACGTCTTGGAAGGCATAGCCTAGCATTTTTTTCTCTCGCTTGATGCCTAGTGCCGTCACGACTACCTCATCGATGGTCTGTGTGTCCGACTTCATCACGATTTTCATCACTCCGTCGGTAGCAGTCACCTCCATGGGCGCATAGCCGATGTACGATAGTAGTAGGGTGGGATTGGGCATTGAGGTGCCGATGCTGAAGTTGCCATCAAGGTCTGTCACTACGCCCTGCGAGGTGCCTTTGATGCGTACATTGACTCCGATAAGTGTTTCCCCTGTTTCATCTACAATCTGTCCACGATAGATCTTGCCTTTGCCCTGCTGCTGTTGTGTTTCTGTCCGTATGCCTTCGCTAGAGTGTAGTGAGATAGGCGCAAGTGCCAAAGACAGTGCTAGGGCTGGGGATAATAATAGCTGTGCTTTCTGCTTCATTATTATTTGCCAGAATTAGCTGTTATAGTATTGAATTTATTGAACTGACTACGCTGGTATGTTTTGGGGGGTAGTAGGGTGGTATAGATCGGAGCTTCAGAATTCGTTCAGTATGTTTGCACTATCTGGCGCTTGCTCCGATAGCCTAGATTTTAGTCTTACGCCTTTCCCTAGTATCCATTCTCCGTCATTGATGAGATTTGCTATTACTTCCTAAGTTGATTTCGTGCCAAAGGTAGACATTTACGCCATATAGCAAGCAAGATCTTCAAAATATTTATTTCCGTTATATATTTGATTGTTAGATTTATATGAAATAAATTAATTAGAAGTCTGGGGTTATTTTAGCATTTGGTTAATCGATGTTTTAATAGGATTTATTTGTGATAAATAGGTTTTTGTTGATAAATAGCGCTCCTCTTGGGGGTGTGTCTGATCTTTTTTGCTTATTTCGGTATTTGCATCTGTTCTTTTATTCACTTTCTTTTGTCTATTGTTCGCTTTTTGTTTTGTTTATCTTTTCTGAGTCTGAGGCTGTACATAATTATTTAGATGACTCTATTCTGGGGGAGGCTTAGTAAGATGCAATAACGAGGAATGGGGGTAGTCACAAGGTTTTTTGTTTGGATTTTTATTAGTGACTATAAATCAGGGAGATATAAATATGCTCTAGAATCGATTATCTCGGGTCTTGTGGAGTGAAGTATTAGGCGGCTGATAAAGCCCCGTAAAACGCCTAGAAAGGGCCTTGAGCGAAGTGTGTTGGATTTGGCCGGCTGTCTAAGGGCGTTTTCGGACCTTTGTATTGAGGGATAGCACTCGGTAGCTGGTATTTGTCTCTCTGTTTGATTGGCAAATTGAGCGTTTCATCTTTTCTGTTAATATATGTAGATTTTCTGTGCGTAGGTTTTGGAGTGATCTGGAGGAATTTTCGTGAGCTTGGTTGGTGCTTCTTGAGAATTTGAAGGACTGATTCGTTGGGATTGAAGGATTAATCCTCTTAGATGTGTCCACCAATTTCAAAAGATTGATGGGGAGAAATAGTAAAAGATGCCCGCTATTTTGTGGGATTTCTTGCTTCTGTTCTTTTATGTATTTGGTATATAGGGTTTTGCTTTCTCTTCATGCTTGGGGAGATCTTTTCGTACAGCTATGTGAGATGCTCAAATGGGTCTGAGTGCTATGTGGGGCTTGCTAGGGGGTAAATATGGGGGCTGCGCTTTGTTCTCTCCTGCGGCTTTGTTCCCCCATCAATATGCTCACAGGTGATCTAAAATATAAATTTTGCCTCTCGGTGGGCTTGCTGTTTTTTGAGGTTTGTTTGTTGCGACGATTATATATGCTTTAGGGGAGAGATACGGGGGGGAGTTCGTGGCAAAAGGCTAACTTTGTCGTAGAAGGATATGATCCGCTCGAGTTATGACACTAGACGAAATCAAACAAATACTCCCGACACTGCCCGAGTCCCCCGGGTGCTACAAGTATCTCGATGACGAGGGTAGGGTGATTTATGTGGGTAAGGCTAAAAATTTGCGCAAGCGAGTCAGTAGTTACTTCCAGAAAGATCTGCCCAATGCCAAGACGAAGCTACTCGTTCGCCAGATTAAGCAGATTGAGTATGTCGTGGTAGAAACCGAGTCCGATGCTCTGATTTTGGAAAATGCACTCATCAAAGAGCATCAGCCTCGCTATAATATCCTCCTCAAAGATGGTAAGACTTATCCCGAGATTATCGTTAAGAATGAGCCTTTCCCTAGGGTTTTGGTGGAGCGTCGTGCCAGTCGAGATGGCTCTCTGCGCTTCGGGCCATATCCGAGTGTGCAGATGGCGCGTGCCACGCTGGCGATGATACAGGATATCTATCCGATACGTACGTGTAGCCTAGATCTCAGTCCACAGAAAATTCTTGATGGGCGATACAAAGAGTGTCTGCAGTATCACATCAAGCGATGCAAGGCTCCTTGTATCGGAGCGCAGGCTCGTGCCGACTATGATGCCAATATTAGAGAGATTGTTAGTTTGCTGCGTGGTGACCTCTCCACGGTTATTGAGCTATATCGGGAGGAGATGCTGCGCTTGGCCGAGGAGCTTCGTTTTGAGGAAGCTCAGGTCTATAAGGAGCGTCTAGAGCACTTGGAGCAGTATCAGGTCAAGCATACTGTGGCGCCGCATCATATACATAATGTAGATGTCTTTAGCTTCGATCGTGATGACCGTAGTATCTATGTCAATTATCTGCACATCTCTCAGGGTATGGTCAATAAGGCGCAGACAGTGGAGTACAAGGCGCAGCTAGACGAAACAGATGAGGAGCTGCTGGCATCGATGATTCTTGAGCTGCGTAGGCGGTTTGATAGTCGAGCACGTGAGGTTATTCTGCCGTTTGTGCTCGATTGGGAGCTCTCTGGTGTAATCATCACGGTGCCACAGCGTGGGGATAAGAAGAGGCTGCTCGAGCTCTCGGAGCGTAATGTGCGTCAGTATCGAGTGGATAAGTATAAGCAAGCCGAGCGGCTCAACCCTGATCAACGCATGATGCAGACCCTAGGTGAGCTCAAGGAGTTGCTCTCGCTCGACCGATTGCCCCTACATATAGAGTGCTTCGATAACTCCAATATACAAGGTAGTAGCCCAGTGGCAGCCTGTGTTGTCTTCAAACGTGCTGTGCCGAGTAAGAAGGACTATCGTAAATATCACATTCGCTCTGTCGAGGGTGCGGACGACTACGCCTCCATGCGTGAGGTTGCCTCAAGGCGATACGGCAAGATGCAGCAGGAGGGTGGGGGGATACCCGATTTGATCCTTGTCGATGGAGGTAAGGGGCAGATGGGGGTCGTTCAGGAGGTGCTCCAAGAGTTGGGGTTGGATATTCCGGTGGCGGGCTTGGCTAAGGACGAACGTCACCAAACGAGTGAGCTGCTCTGTGGGTTGTCGATGCGCTCCGTGCCGGTTAGGCATCAGAGCCCAACCTTCCGTTTGTTGGAGCAGATTCAATCGGAGGTACACCGCTTTGCGATCAGCTTCCACCGAGATGTGAGGAGTAGGGGGCAGGTGGCATCAAAGCTGGATTACGTTCGGGGGATTGGGTCTAAGACTAAGGATCAGCTTTTGGCTTCGTTTAAGAGTGTCAAACGCCTATCGGAGGCCTCGGAGAGTGAGCTTGCGCTGATTGTGGGGGCTAAGAAAGCTCGGCTGATCTATGAGGCGTTGCACGTGGAACAATGAATAATCGATTGATATATGAGGATTGTCGTACAGAGATGCTCCAAGGCGGAGCTACATATTGACGGAGAGTTGAGGTCTAGTATTGGTCTTGGTTTAGTTGTCTTGGTTGGGATAGAGGATAGGGACACGGATGAGGATGTTCGTTATTTGGCGAAGAAAATAGCTGCCCTGCGGGTCTTCGATGATGAGGAGGGAGTGATGAATCGGAGTGTCGTCGAGGTTGGTGGAGATATTCTGCTGGTTAGCCAATTTACTTTGATGGCTTCAACAAAGAAGGGCAATCGCCCTAGCTACATCAAGGCTTCTCGTCCAGAAGTTGCAGTGCCTCTATACGAGGCGCTCGGGAGAGAGCTTGAGGGTTTGCTCTCTCGGGCTATTTCGTGTGGTGTCTTTGGAGCGGATATGCAGGTCGGGTTGGTAAACGATGGCCCTGTTACGATTATTATGGATAGTCACGCCCGAGAGTTCTAGTCAGCCTATGGGGTGTCATTGAGGGGAGGGTTGAGTCTTGGGGCTTGATCCTCCCTTTTTTGTTGTGAGGCTTGATGGGTGGGGAGGTGTGTTTCTTGAGACTATTGCGCAATGCGCCGCTCAAAGTTTCTTGTATCTTTCTCGATGTTTTTTGAGTGTTTGAGCGGCTTTGGGAGCCTTGAATACTATCCCC
>NZ_JRAR01000033.1:0-46618 GCF_000768935.1 Porphyromonas sp. COT-290 OH860
TTGCAAAGATAGAGCAAAACTTTATTACAAACCAAATATTACAGCAAAATATTTTTACTACACTCCACTAAAACACAAACAAAACAATAAATATCAAATAATTAGAACCCAAGAAAAATTTCTCATCTAACGCCAGACATTTCCTTTATTGCTTTGCCCATATCGACTCTCCCTCCCCTACTATTCAGCTACACGGGCCTCTCACGAGAAGACTTGGAGAGGTAAATCCAGACCTCAATGAGGTGCTCCACCTCAGTCTTGTCAAGCGATCTTAGCACAAAGTCACGCCCCATCGTATCGATTTTGAGCGCACACGCATTAGTATACCTCTGCCAAGGAGCTTGAGTGATACGCATACGCTCTACCCGCTCGATGAGGATCCAAGTATCAATCTCAGCTAATGCACCACTAGAAACAACAAGGTGTCGATCAGTTGCAGCTACACCACTATACCTATATATACCATAGCTACGCAGAGCTCCAACAAACAATAGCAATACCCCAACCACTGTTCCTGCTAGCGCACTCCCGAAATCCCAAAGCAAGGCTGATGCACAGACAGATACGATTAACCAAAAAGACAATCGAGTATAGAAAAGCCCCACTCGGGCATGTAGCTTAGGGATAATCCACTCTCTACCACCTCCCCAATGATGAAGCAAACGATCGTAATCATCGAAGGCATTCAAGTTAATTAGCCCAGCCTCTCGCTGCTCGGTATCGAGGGCATAATCCGCAACCCCAAGACACACAGAAGAAGTATTGAAGATCCGCTCTAGATAATTCCTTTTAATCGTAAAGGTGATAATCTTGGAGAAGCGAATTTTCTTATACATCGTCGTAACCAAACCTCCAGTCCAC
Organism: Porphyromonas sp. COT-290 OH860; assembly: GCF_000768935.1. Classification (NCBI taxonomy): domain Bacteria; kingdom Pseudomonadati; phylum Bacteroidota; class Bacteroidia; order Bacteroidales; family Porphyromonadaceae; genus Porphyromonas; species Porphyromonas sp. COT-290 OH860. The sequence goes on from NZ_JRAR01000033.1 coordinate 862, forward strand.
TCAACACGATTGCCCCAAACCTTAATCTCTGCATGATAATTGAGATAGATATGACGACCGACCAGTAGCAGCACACTAATTACATACCCAGCCAAAAGAATAAGTAAAAATGATATTATCTGCGACCCATGCTCGACAACCTCAACCTGACTCTCGAGCCACCCTACCGCATCTGGAGCTAAAGTATCTGGGGAGAAACCTAGGTCTAAGTCGGAGATTGTGTCGAAGACAAAAGAGAAGATAAACCAAATATAGACGAGGCCTCGCAAATGATTTTGCATCAAGGCCCCCAAAATGATCTGCCGAAGCGAGTAGCGATAGCTCCAGCACTGCTCTTCAGTAGTCATCTGTGCAGAAGACTTGTCTATCGAGGAGAAACTCAGAGCCACAGATGCAACTTCCGCAAGATGGGCCGATACGCCCACTGGGCAGTCTGCAGCTAAGATCTCGGCCGAGGAGTCGAACTCAGAGTCGAGCAGATGCTCCTGCTGGTTTACCCATTGACGCAGAGCTTCGGCTTGTTTATTGGGCAAGATCAGTGTAACCTCCTCCTTCATACTAGCGACGCTATCTAGCACCAAGCCCTCTAGATCTAGGGCACGATAGAGGAGATTAACCCTAGATCTTAGGCTATGAATACGATCTATAGGAATGGTGCATGCCTCTCGACGAAAGAAAAAATTACGCTCAACATGTAGCATACCGCGTTCTACCCAAAACTGAGTACTGCAAGCAAGCCAAATAGCCCTCACGAGATCCAGCGGTAAGAACAGCACGAGTAGCCAATATGACCAACCAGCCATATCGACATCAAACACTCCGCTCACAAGCCCCAATAGGAAGAGGGCTATGAGCCAAATATACCCATAGCAAAACTCCAGAAACATCGCCAGCATCGCAGTGCGACCTAGCCTACTCCTCTGACTAAAATCGTAGCTAGTAGTCATGGCGTATCTGGGACAAAATATGGTCACGTAGTGCCTCCGCCTCACTCGCCTCTAGGCCTCTGATACGGCAAGAAGCACCGCCTGCCGCATCTACCTCCACAGTATAGAAATCGAGCAAGCGAGCTATAGGACTCTGAGATAGACTGACCTGCTGCACACGATCAAGGGGGATTGTCTCGGTCTTGACGAAAAACACACCCGAGCGATGACTAATATCATGCTCACGAACGGCATAGCCTCTGCGTGAGAAGCTCAAAGAGATTGCCCACAGACTAATCCCCAAACTTAAACACCACAGAGCGCCCAAAGCTAACAGTAACCACAGAAGAGCCGAGAGCTCCAACTCAACTATCGCCAATACTACTGCAAACACAACTGCCCCCAAGAGCCACAGCAAAACGAAGTTGATACGGATAACCTGAATATAACGAGGGAGTAATGGGCTAAAAGAGATCTGAGAGAGCTGATCTACAGACTCCAACGGAATTTGATGATTGGAGAAGTGCGCCTGAGTGGAGTCCTGTTGCATGATTTATAGAGTAGCTAGATGAACGATGTGATCACTAAATATCGTACGACTTGATCGGTAAATGGCTCAACACACGAAGATATACACTTCTCTCCAGAAATACAAGGAGATTAGGCGCCATAACAACCCCAATCTATCCATAGGAAAGAGGAACTCTCTAGTAGTAGCACCATGCATCGCAAGCAATAGCCCTGCCCAGCCCCCAACATAGCACGCACTATACCCCAATAGAGCACCCAACCGGCATCTCATTCTCCTACTTATTTGTTAAAGAATACAAACAAAATAACTCCCAAATTTGATCGTATGACCAAGCATTCCGTTAAGGCTCTCCAAAGGGACAAGAAGAATTGATGGGAAGATCTTGAGGGATTGATGGACTAATCCTCTGCGATGTGTCCACCAACCCATAAAGATTGATGGGAAGAAATACCTCGAAAGTGCACTATGGAGCCATAAAGCCGCCTAAACAAACAACACACAATGCTGATTAACAAATAGATATAAAAACCTCTCTTTAGACCACCCTTTGCAACTGCTGGAGGGGTAAGCCCCCAAACATAGCCCAACGTAATACAGGGCCTTCTAGGGGGCAAATACGAGATCTACACTTTTACACCCCAAGCACACAGAGATTTTCCCACCAACATTCTGAAACTTGGCCTAAAATCTAAATTTTGGGGAGCTCAAAATAATTCGATCTAGTAGCACACCGCTACGTCCATTCTCGAAGGCTAGCCCTCAACATCTCCCGCTACGCCTCTGCCACTCTAGATACATCATTCATCACCTACTGGGATTACTCTAGACTCGATGCGTCTACTCTTCTCCACCTACCCTACTTGACGTGCCGGAACAGCAGCTACTGACATCTATACTATGACATATTGACACATACCTCCCGTTGGCATCGTGTTTGCGCTTACCTTGCCCAGACAACAAATACAACATTAAAATAGAACGAAAGTATGAGCAAACAAGGTAAGATTGGGGTAACGAGCGAGAACATCTTCCCCGTCATCAAAAAATTTCTCTACAGCGAACACGATATTTTTCTGCGTGAGCTAGTCAGCAACGCAGTAGACGCCTCGCAGAAACTCAAGGCCTTGAGTTCTGCTGGCGAGTTCAAGGGAGAGATAGGCGACCTCAAGGTAACGATTTCCGTAGACGCCGAGGCTGGCACCATCACCGTGAGCGACCGCGGTATCGGCATGACGGCAGAGGAAGTAGACAAGTACATCAATCAAATTGCTTTCTCTAGCGCAGAGGAGTTTCTAGACAAGTACAAAGACGATAAGCTTGCCATCATCGGGCACTTCGGTCTAGGTTTCTACTCTTCGTTCATGGTAGCTAAGCATGTAGACCTCATCACCAAGAGCCACCGTGAGGGAGCTCAAGCGGTCAAGTGGAGCTGCGACGGATCGCCCGAGTATACAATAGAAGAGGTAGATAAAACCGATCGTGGTACGGATATTGTCCTCTACATAGACGATGAGAGCAAGGAGTTTCTAGAGAAGTCACGCCTAGAGGCTCTGCTCAACAAGTACTGCAAGTTCCTCACTATACCCGTCGTTTTTGGCAAAAAACAAGAATGGAAGGATGGCAAGATGCAGGACACAGATGAGGACAACCAAATCAACGATACCCACCCTGCATGGACCAAGAAGCCTAGCGAACTGAAGGACGAGGACTACAAAGCCTTCTACCGTCAGCTCTACCCAATGAATATGGAGGAGCCCCTCTTCTGGATTCATCTCAACGTAGACTACCCCTTCAACCTTACGGGGATTCTGTACTTCCCTAAGATCAAAAATCAGATGGAGCTACAGCGCAATAAGATACAGCTCTATTGCAACCAAGTTTTCGTCACCGAGGAGGTAGAGGGTATCGTACCTGAGTATCTGACGCTCCTGCATGGAGTGATCGACTCGCCAGATATTCCGCTCAACGTATCACGCTCTTATCTGCAGAGTGATGCTCAGGTTAAGAAAATCTCTAATCACATCACCAAGAAAGTGGCCGATCGTCTAGACGAAATATTCCGAAACGATCGCCCTCTCTTCGAGGAGAAGTGGGATAGCCTCAAGATCTTCGTACAGTATGGTATGCTGAGCGACGAGAAGTTCTACGACCGAGCTCAGAAGTTCGTACTACTGACCGACGTAGCAGGCAAGAAGTTCACAATCGAGGAATACCGTACCCTCGTCGAAGCTGAGCAGACAGACAAAGATGGTCAGCTCGTGATCCTCTACGCCGACAACAAAGATGCACTATACAGCCACATACAGAGAGCTGAAGCCAAGGGCTACTCAGTGCTGCTGATGGACGGCCCTCTAGATGTGCATGCCGTAGGACAACTGGAGCAGAAGCTCGAGAAGGTACGCTTCGTGCGTGTAGACTCAGACTCTGTAGCTAAACTCATCGTGAAAGAGGACGCCAAGGCTATTGCCCTAACTAGCGAGGAGCAGGCTCGTCTGGAGCAGATCTTCGCAGGTCGTCTACCCGAGCAGGAGAAAAAGCTCTACCATGTAGCTATCGAGTCTATGGGGGCAGAGGCTGATGCCGTACTGATCACTCAGGCCGAGTTCATGCGCCGTATGCAGGAGATGGCCAAGATGCAGCCGGGTATGAGCTTCTATGGTGAGATGCCAGAGAGCTACAATGTAGTACTCAACGCCGATCACCCGCTCGTACGCCGTATCCTCGACGACGAAGCTCAGGCTATCGAAGTAGGTCTGCAAGCTAAGCGAGATGAACTAGCAGCCAAGACGGCCGAGGTAGAGGCTGCACGCAAGGAGCAAGAAGGCAAGAAAGACGAGGAGATACCAGCAGCAGACAAGCAGGCGCTTGAGGATCTAGCCTACAAGCAAGCCGAGCTAGAGGGAGCGATCAAGAACGAACTCAAGGCCTATGGCGCTGGCAACGACCTAGTCGGTCAACTGGTAGATCTAGCTCTACTGGGGAGTGGACTACTGACGGGCGAGGCACTGGCTCGCTTCATACAGCGTAGCCAACGTATGCTCTAGAACAGGGGATAATATAGTATGCAAGGGCGTGGCGAAGGGAGGCTTTGTCACGCCCTTTTTGATAGCCACAGGGAGAACAAACTGCTCAAATCTGAAGAGTTTTGTGTAAGTTTGTAAGCTAATTATAGATGAATTATGAGCGAGCGAGATGTAGTTTTGGAATATAAGAAAACACAGATCTGTCGTAACGAACATATCTTGTTTGACCAATTTGATCTGCAGGTAGAGGCCGGGGAGTTTGTTTATCTGACTGGAGCAGTCGGGGCAGGCAAGAGCACTCTGCTCAAGACAATCTATGCAGATGTACCCGTGCGAGGGGAGGTGGCTCGGCTATTCGACTTCGACCTCACACGCCTCAAAAAGCGCCAAATCCCAGAGCTTAGACGCAGCCTTGGTATCGTATTCCAAGACTTCCAGCTACTACAGGACAGAACAGTGTACGATAACTTAGACATCGTCCTATGCGCCCTAGGCGTCAAGCGAGGGCAAGAGCGCCGTGAGCGCATCGAGCAGGTCCTCTCAGACGTAGGCCTAGAAACCAAGGGCTACAAGTACCCTCAAGAACTCTCGGGGGGGGAGCAGCAACGCACCGCTATTGCCCGAGCCTTGCTTGGTCGGCCCCGTATGCTACTGGCCGATGAGCCTACGGGTAACTTGGACCCAGATAGTGGTGTCGCCATTACGGAGCTCCTACATCGCCTTGCACAAGAAACTAACGCAGCCGTCTTGATGGCCACGCACAACCTATCGGTCATACAGCGCTTCCCCGCTCGCATCTTAGATATTAGCTCGCTACGCTAGAGTAATTACCGCTGGAATCATTGATCATTTCACAACATAAAGAATTACTTCGTTGAAGGTTATGAAATTTGGAGGCACATCGGTTGCCTCCGCAGAGCGCATCAGACACGTCGCTGATTTGATAACATCTACCCCAGAGCCTAAGCTAGTCGTGCTATCAGCCATGGCTGGCACTACCAATATGCTCGTGGAGATAAGTAGACAGCTTGTAGCACGTCATAGGCACGAGGCCCTGACGATGCTTACTAGGCTCAAACGTAAGTATGAGATCGAAACGCAGGCTCTCTTCCCCGATCCTGCGAGCTATGACCGTAACTGGACCATAGTGAATGAAACGTTCTTTTTCCTCGAGCAGATCTGCTACGTGGAGAATTTTACTCTCTTCGACGAGAAAAAGATACTAGCGCGAGGCGAGCTACTGAGCACAGCGATGATGCTTGGGCACCTTGCCGATCGTGGCTACAAGGCCGTGGGGCTACCAGCTCTGGAGTATATGCGTACAGACAAAAATGCAGAGCCAGACGAAGACTACATCAGAGAGCATCTGCGTGCTATCATAGACAAGGCCCCCAAAGACACTAAGCTATTCATCACCGAGGGGTACATCTGCCGCAATGCTTTCGGCGATATCGACAACCTACAACGTGGGGGTAGCGACTACACCGCCTCGCTCGTCGGGGCAGCCTTAGAGGTCGACGAGATTCAGATCTGGACGGATATTGACGGCATGCACAACAATGACCCTCGCTTCGTTGAGGCTACGGCTCCCGTCCGTCGCCTCCGCTTCGAGGAGGCAGCGGAGCTGGCCTACTTCGGCGCTAAAATCCTCCACCCAACTTGCATCAAGCCTGCACAAGCTAAGTCTATCCCCGTTCGACTGCTTAATACGTTAGCCCCCGAGGCTCCCGGCACACTTATCTCGACAGATACAGACAAGGATCTGATCAAGGCCGTGGCAGCCAAGGACGAGCTAACAATGATACGTCTACGCTCCAGCCATCAGATGACGCCTTGGAGCTTTATGAGTAAGGTTTTCGGTCTCTTCGAGCACTACCGTATCCCCATTGATATGGTAGCCTCCGCTGAGGTAGCCGTTTCGCTTGCTGTGGAGCGTGGCAGGCTGACTCCTGAGTTCATCGCAGAGCTCGAGGCTCTTGGCACTCTAGAGCTAGAGCATAACCTAACTATCGTGTGTGTGGTAGGCGATATGGAATGGGAGAATGTAGGCTTCGAGGCACAAATCCTATACGCACTGAGGGAAGTACCAGTCTTGATGATCTCCTACGGCGGTAGCGACTACAATCTATCTGTACTGGTAGATGCCGAGGATAAGCGCAAAGCTCTGCTTGCCCTGAATGAGCATCTCTTTGAGCCAACAATAAGACAGTCTAAGCCCTAGGGTATGAGCACTTACTCCAGACCTCAGCTTTGGCTTGGTCTACTTCGCCCCAAGACACTCTTCTCCGGGCTATCGTCGGTACTCGTGGCCATCGGCTACGCCTATAGCCAAAGTCACTCGAGCTGGCTCATTTCAGTACTCCTAATCTTGCTAGCCGTCAGCGCACAAATCGCCAGCAATATCGCCAACGATCTGATTGACTATAAGCGTGGAGCGGATACAGAGTACAGAACAGGACCACTACGCCCTCTGAGTAAGGGGCTCATCAGTCTGAGAGAGGTCAGAGCTGCTCTAGCCGTCAGCCTAGTGGTGCTATTGACTTGCGGCCTCTCACTCATAGCGATGTCCTCTTGGTGGCTACTGCTAGTAGGCTTGGCTATTGTGCTTGGCATTTTTGCTTACTCGGGCGGTCCCTATCCTCTCTCGTACAATGGTTTTGGCGAGGTAGCCGTACTGATCTTTTTCGGCTGGGTACCAGTAGTCACGAGCTACTATATACTCGGCGGAGATCCTCTAGACTCTACGCTGTGGCATCTAGCTACGGCTATTGGTCTAGCCAGTGCCAATATCCTCTTGGTCAATAACTATAGGGACTACGCCGAAGATAGCCAAACAGGCAAGCGCACTATAGTCGTACGCTTCGGGCGAGATTTCGCCCCCAGACTCTACATGACCAATGGTTTGCTGGCTATGGGACTACTCTACCCGCTCTTCTCCACATGGTCTTGGGTACTACTACAGATTTATATACTATCTTTCTTGCAAGCACATAGGTCCTTGCAGAGAAGCGAAGGGGAGGCGCTCAATAGAACTCTAGCCCTTACGGCTCGCAACGTTTTCGTCCTAGCACTTATTATCCTTGGTCTACTCTGGCTTCGACCAGTGTAGGCTTTTGTCTATTTTGTGGATTTAGGATAAGTTTGCGCCTCATTCATCAATCAATTAGCTACAACAATGAGCAATCAATATCTAGAAATGGAAGAGCAGATCGTGGCCATGCTACGTACTGTATATGACCCCGAAATCCCTGTCAATGTCTATGATTTGGGACTAATCTACAATGTAGATGTAGACGATAACAAGTTCGTCACCATCACAATGACCCTCACCGCCCCCAACTGCCCTGCGGCAGACTTCATCGTCGAGGACGTGAAGATGAAAACCGAATATGTAGATGGAGTAACGGGCGTAGCCGTGGAGCTGACCTTCGAGCCCGAGTGGAATAAGGATATGATGAGCGAGGAAGCCCTCCTCGAGCTAGGTTTCCTCTAGGGCATTGGCTGTGACAAGGGACAAGATCTACTTCGTCAGTGATGTGCACCTAGGCTCGGGCTATCACGCAGATCCTATGGCAGTAGAGCGACGGCTCGTGCGGTGGCTTGAGTCTGTGCGCCCCTCGGCTCGGGCAGTTTATTTCCTTGGAGATATATTTGACTATTGGTTCGAGTACCGCAAGGTTGTTCCTCAGGGTTATGTTCGCTTCCTCGGACTACTTGGACTGATGAGCGATGAGGGTATAGAAATTCACTTCTTCGCAGGCAATCACGACGTTTGGTTCGCCGACTATCTACCACGAGAGATTGGTGCCACCATTCATCATAGAGCAGAGATCGTACAGCTTATGGGCAAGACCTTCCGCCTTGCCCATGGCGACGAAGAATACAGTCAAGAGAACTGGAAGGATCGTTTGATTTACCATATCTTTAGGTCGCGCATTTGCAGAGCCCTCTATGCAGCTGTTCACCCTCGCTGGACCGTAGGACTAGCCGAGTCGCTCTCTCTACGCAGCCGGCGTAGAGGACTGCAGCTCCAAACTATCGGGCGTATCCCCCACGCCTACCACAACGAGTACTTCGACGTCGAGAAGGAGCTACTCGTCACCAAGGCCAAGGAGTATAGCCAAGAGATACCCGAGGTTGATTATTTCCTTTTTGGGCATCGACACCTGATGCTCGATATGGCGCTACGCAACGACAAACGAGTAATAATACTTGGCGACTGGCTACGCTACAACTCGTACGCAGTCTGGGACGGAAGCTATCTATCTCTAGAGCAATTTGAGGTAATAGACTAGGGCTCATAAATGGAGGAATGCATCGTGCGTGCAACTGCAATGCCACTTACGACATTTGCTCTGCATGGGCTCGGCCATCAGTTGGGGTCAGATACACCAGTATGCTCCCCCAAACCTCGGGCTTGGGGCCTTCCATCTTACGTATTCTGAAATACCTAAAAAGGGGCTATGGCAAAATTCACTTTTGCCATAGCCCCTTTGCTCATTTCATTACCCCTCGCCTAAACTCTGACAAGCAGATCGCTGTAGCTATGGCTACATTGAGAGACTCGCTCCCCATACCATCGGACGAATAAGGTGGGATATAGATGCGCTTTGAGATATAGGGTTTAACTTCTGGACTAATGCCATTCCCTTCATTCCCCATGACGAGGAGTTGTCCGTCGGGAATGTCGGTAGACAACCCCATTTGATAGATGGGTTCCCCGTCTAGGAAGGTCCCATAGATCAGCCCTCGGTAGTGTGCAAGAAAATCTCTAGTGTCACCTTGTAGCCTAGGAGTATGCACTCTACAGAGTGCCCCCATTGTGGCTTGTACTACCTTTGGAGAGAATGGATCAGCACACCCAGAGCTGAGCACGACATCGCCAATACCGAACCAGTCTGCTGTACGAATGATTGTACCTAGATTGCCGGGATCTTGTACATTATCTAGAAGCATAACTAGCTCTTGGGAAGCATACAAGCGCTCTACACTGAGCTCTGGCAGATGAAACAGAGCTAGAGTAGCCTGAGGTGACTTGAGAGAGCTAATCTTGGAGAAATCGAAGCTATCGCTTACTACTTCGCAACTCTCAGGGCGTAGCTCTAGGGGCAGCTCGCCTATACGCTTACTCAATAGATTGTACTCCTTGGGCTTGACAATAAGCAGTGCGCAGGCAAAGCTGCCAAGCATATCATGAACAAGCTTGATCCCCTCGGCGACGAAGAGATTATGCACCTTGCGCTCGGAGGCTTTGCTGAGCGATCGGATAAATGCAAGGTCGGGCTTACTCAGCATCGAACTGTATCTCCTTGAAGGCATAAGTAGACTCCGCACCGTCCTCTCTCTGCAAGACAATCTGCCCGGTAGGGAGTACATCTTTGATTGAAGCCAAGAAGTGACCTTGGGCATCTGTAAACGGGTGCAAACCTCGGCGGCGATAGAGGCGACGCATGTATTCACGGTGCACCTCCGCATAGTTCCCAAGAAGAAACTCCTCAATCATAAAGCCGTAACGCTTCATCAGACGGCGAAGTACTTCGTCTGGGTCGTAGCTCTCCCCTGTAATCTGTTTAAGTGATATAGGGTTAGGTATATCTGCTGGGAAAGACTCTTCATTGAGATTGAGACCAATGCCCGCCACAGAGTAATCTATATGCTCGCCTGTGATACTGTGCTCAATAAGGATACCTGCGATCTTTTTATCTTCGTAGTAGATATCGTTGGGCCACTTGATCTTGAGCTTATAGGCTTGATCTTCGTCAAGGTAGCGTGCGATAGTTTTGAGCAGGCCGTAGGCCACTAACTCACTTACGGCATACTGGTCCTGCGGAGCAATGTAACCGTTGCGTATTAGGAAAGAGAATGTGAGGTTTTTGTTTGCCGAGGTGTACCACGAATTGCCTCTCTGGCCACGCCCGTGAGTTTGGTTACGAGCAACTACAGCGAATAGCTGTGGTAGATTACGATCCTGCTGGAGCATTTCCATGAGATAACTATTGGTGCTAGCCGCTTCGTCTAGGAAGAGAAATCTGTCTGTCGTCATAATAGTTCCGTATGTATTCTGTGTAACTGTTCTATGGATTAGAGGCTGTACTCTTTAGGCGTTCACGCTCTTTTTTGGTCAGACCACGCCAAACTAGATCGTAGGAGTGCTGCACCAGATCAAGCACGAGCTCTCTGGGTAGGCCACGACGTAGATGTAGGCCATTCCAATGTGCCTTATTCATATGGTAGGCTGGCTCAATCGCATCATAGTGCGCCCTGAGATCAATGGCTCGATCAGGATCGCACTTGAGGCAGATATAGGGCTCTTCTCTGTCTAAGGGAATATAGCCAAACATCTTGCTCCCAACCTTAAAAACTAAGACTGTATCATCGAAAGGGAAGCTCTCGGATACGTAATCCAACTTGAGGTAGAAGTCCCTAATTTGTTCGATATCCATCTTTAATAGTTATATTTGTCTGCCTAACTTTTTGGTTTTTTGCTCCACTTAGGCAAGTATAATTTGTTGGTTTAAGATACAAAACTCCATAAACAAAAGTAATGAAAAAACTAGTGTTTGCGACGAATAACGCACACAAGTTGGATGAGATACGTGGGATCTTGGCAGGGCAAGTGGAGGTTATTAGCCTCAATGACATCGGCTGTAACGATGATATAGCAGAAACAGCCGACACGCTCGAGGGGAATGCCCTTATCAAGGCTCGCCACATATACGATAAGTACGGACTATATTGCTTTGCCGATGATACTGGGCTAGAGGTTGAGGCTCTTGGAGGTGCTCCCGGCGTCTACTCTGCTCGCTATGCTGGGGAGCATTGTAGCCCCGAAGACAATATCATCAAGCTTCTAGGAGAACTGGAGGGTACCCCGACTCCTCGCCTTGCAGCTTTCCGCACGGTAATTGCTTTGATAGACGATAGTGGGGAGCATCTATTCGAGGGCTGCGTCCGAGGAGAGATTATCGAGCAGAGAGAGGGTACTACAGGCTTTGGGTACGACCCTGTTTTTCGCCCAGAGGGCTACGATCAGACCTTCGCAAGCCTCGGGGAAACGATTAAAAACAAAATAAGCCACAGAGCCAAGGCTGTAACTTCATTAGCCGAGTACCTATGCGCAAACTAATTCTTGCCCTAATGCTCAGTTTTCCACTGTTGCTCTCTGGGCAGGAAAGTATTTGGCAAACTTGGGTAGTACGCAAGCATACGACGAGTATTGCCGCTGCCGAGAAGCATTTGTTTGCCGTCGCAGACGGTAGCCTCTACTCAATCGGACTGGACAATGCCGACCAAGTAGACCTCTATGATAGAGCAAATGGGCTAAGCGATGTTGGGATCAGCCAAATCGCATGGTGCGCTGCGGCCAAGCGCTTAATTATTTACTACACTTCTGGAGGGATAGATCTACTCTCCAGCAAGGGAGTAGAGCATATAGATGCGCTCAAGACCTCCAACCAAATGACACGCCGAGCCTTATACCAGATTAGCATCTATGGAGAGAGAGCTTGGCTAGCAGGCGAGTTCGGCATTATACAACTCAATGTCGCCCGTGGACAGATCGAGGCAACGTACAGGAGCAATCGTCCTATCAACTCAATTGCAATCAGCACCGATGGCAAGCAGATTGCCTGCGTAGAGGGACCGAACATAAAGATAGGCCTGCTCGCAGATAACCTACAAGACCCTAGCCTTTGGCGATCGGTAACACTACAACCCGAGAACAAAAAGGCCAAATGGCAGGCTATTGGCTATGCTGGTACCACACTCATAGGGCTCGCAACAGATGGTATTCTCTACCATCTGCAAGAACAGAGAGCTAAGATATTACCCCACGAAGCCAAGATCACGAAATTAATCCCCAGTGACACTGAGCTCTTCGTGCTCTCGAGTTCCTCTATCTTTTCGGTAAGCGAAGATCTTAACGTACACCTCATTGGTGCCTCTTCTGGCGACTTTTTGCCAACTGGGAGCGTCCAGAAAGGACATATCTGGCAGGCAACAGGAGGCAGTGAGATAGCCCATTTTAGACGTACGGGCGATGCTTGGGATCGGCAAATGCTGAAGCCTACAATAGAAGGGCCAGCCTCGAATGTCTTCTATGCGATGAAGCACAAAGGCAAACACCTCTATACCGTCAATGGCGGACGAGGAACAGATCGCTTCCGGACTCAAGGCGTTGTGCAGCTATTTGACGGCAAACATTGGTCAGCCCTACTAAATACAGATGTCGAAGCTCAATCCGGTGTTCCCTTTCTTGACCCAATAGATATATTACCACACAAAGACGGAGAGGCTAGCCACTACTATGTGGCTAGTTGGGGCGAGGGGTTGTACGAATTCTACAACGGTAAGCTCGTGAACCGCTTCCACGAAGAGAATAGCACATTGGCCTCAGCCGTCCTAGGCTCTCCACACTATGTGCGTGTCGGAAGTCTCACCTACGACAGACGAGGCAACCTGTGGATGGCCCAAGGCGGAGCCGAAGGAATGGGCATCAGCGCTATCTCTCGCATGAGCCCAGAGGGCAAGTGGTATGCGTATGACTATCCTGCGATAAGGGGAACTAACTCTTTTCACACGCATATTGTCTTACCAAACGGCACAAAGTGGTTGCTTGACAGTCACAAGTCCGACCACGGCGAGGGGGTATTCGTCTATCAAGATCATGGTACAGACGATCTCTCGGACGACGCCTCGGCGCACTACTCTACCATGACAGAGCTAAGTGGGCGTAGTGTTAGCTTCTCTAAGCTAACAGCATTGGCTCTAGACCGTAGAGGCATTCTATGGGTTGGCTCCAATATAGGCTATTTCTCTGTACTCAACCCCGGACGCACACCTCAAGCCTCTCGTCCTCCTACGGTATCTAGACCTATTGGTGGAGAAGCCCCAAATTTGTTTTATGTGCTAGACAACGTTCCCATCACCACCATCGCAGTTGATGCGATGAACCGTAAATGGCTAGGCACCGAGAGCAGTGGTCTGTATCTGATTTCGGAAGATGGGCTCCAAGTGCTGCGACACTACCACAAGGACAACAGCCCTCTTCTAGACAATCGTATACTTAGCCTAGCGATAGACGAAGGCAAAGGACTGCTGTACATCGGCACTGGTTTTGGGCTTAATGTACTGGAAACAGCCACGAGTCCCGAAAATCAGACTAAGCGCCCAAGCGCTATTGCCTATCCCAACCCACTGCGTCCCGAGCACCCTGACGGCATTACCCTAGAAAGCTTGCCTGCAGGAGCAAATATCCACATCAGTGATGCTAGCGGTCGTCTAGTACATCAAGCGAGGTCGGTGGACCAAAGCTACCGCTGGGACACTTATACCAACCAAGGCGTGCGCTTACCCAGCGGTATCTATCATATACGTGTCTATGCACCTGATGGCTCCGAGGCACAGCTAATCAGCGTATCAATCATTCGTTCTATTGATTAAACCATGTCAAGATATGCGTAGAGTATTATTTTACCTCTATTATTTCCCTGTGGGCCTCTCTCTCTTTGTGCTCACGACGATTATCTGTTCGTTGACAATTATCCTAAGCTGTATGGTTGGCTATGGGCATTGGGCAACTCGATACGTCGGTCGCCTATGGGCTAAAGCCTCCTTGGCTCTACATTGGTGCCCTATCACGGTTGAGGGACAAGAATACCTACCCAAGCAGGACGAAACCTACGTTGTTGTAGCCAATCATCAGAGTGCTTTCGATATCTTCGTCCTATACGGATACATAGACCTACCGTTTAAGTGGGTTCTCAAGGAAGAGCTGCGCAAAATGCCTTTCGTAGGTAAAGCTTGTGAGGCCTCAGGTTTCATCTTCGTGGACGATACCAAACCCTCCTCTATCACTCAAACTATGGAGCAGGCACAAGCCGTCCTCTCCAGTGGCAATTCTATATTCATATTCCCCGAGGGGAGCCGAACAATCACTGGTAAGATGACTCGCTTCAAGAAAGGAGCTTTCATCATGGCAAGCCAGCTCAATACACCCATCTTGCCAGTATCCATAGATGGAGCGTTTGATGTGCTCAAGCGTGGACATAAGCTGGTCAAACCACATCGCATTCGCCTAACGATACATGCGCCTTTCTCTCCGTGTGACTACGGCGAAGCTCCACGCAATATCATGGCATCTGCTCAAGAGGCACGTACACGCATTGCCTCAGTCCTACCAATGGAGCAAGAAGCTAGCTAAAAGCGACACCCAGCCCAGCACCCAACCGCTCTATGAGTCCGCTCACATACTACATCATCTTCTATAGTATATTCATTGGGCTATTACTGGCTGCCAAACTCTATCGCCAGAGTGAGCGTATCTGCCAGATCTTGGTGTGGGTACTGCTTACACTTTTCTCGGGCTTACGTGTGGGACCCGGTAGAGATTATCTCGTCTATCTCAACGCCTACACGGACCCGATGAGTAGTAGCGCACAGTATCTTGAGTTCTCTTGGGGCTTCATCAATCATATCTGTCGGGATCTTCTAGGTATGCCTCTGCACTTCTGGCTGATGTGGATTGCGGGACTTACCTACGCTCTAATGCTATACGGCTTCAGACGTTGGCGAATAGATTGGGTGTGGGGAATACTGACCTACGTACTTATATATAAAGGGTTCTTCGAGTCTCTCAATACAATCCGCCAATGCCTAGCGGTTTCAATGGTTTTCGCTGGCTCTGCTTCTCTAATGGTCGATCGCAAACCTATCCGATTTGTCGGCAGCGTTTTGCTAGCCTCGCTTTTCCATTCGTCGGCAATTCTATCTCTAGCTCTCTATTTTCTTGTCTACCGTAAGTACTCCAGATGGCTGCTCTTACTAGCTCTAGGGGTAAGCTTCGTCACAGGCCTCACTCTCTTCCCTATGCTACTCGATGCCTTCGGATCATTCATACCACAGAGGTATGCCCTCTATCTATCAAGCGATGAAACAGCTACCCAAACCATATCGGGGTTATATAAGATTTTCTTAAATCTATTCGCCTCTTTTCTTGCCATCCGCAGTGGTTGGGGGGGAGAGTTAGACAAACGAGCGACCTTTGGTGTGCAAGCCATCGCACTGTCTGTATGTATGTACAACATTCTCTCTACCTTTGAGCCGGGGCTAAGACTGATGCTCTACCCATACGCCATGATATTCATTTGCTTCCCTCTCTTACTCAAACATAATCGTGGGATATGGCGTATAGGCACAGCAACCTTTCTCTTAGGCTTCTCTCTACTTACCTTCAAGGAGATTAGCAATCCCGAAGAGCCATACGCTCATTACCAGACAGTCTACGACCTGACTACTCCTACCAATCACATGCAGAAAATAGAAGATCGAAAAGAATGGACGAGGTCCCAAGGAGCCCAAGGAAGATATGATCTATGACTAAGACCCCAATAATTTATGTAATCAACGCTCTACCAAAGCTAGGCCCCGTACACGTCTTAGAGAGTTTGATACGAGCTATCGACCGTCGGACATTTGCCCCTGTTATCATTTGCCTCAGAGGCAAAGATCCCAAGGGATATGATGAGGTTTTTGCACAAATGGGTATCTCGATCCACTACCTAAATCGCAGCTTCGTAGAGCTAGAGCTGATGACAAGTACCGTCGCTAGACAAGTAATGCGCCTCGCAGACCAACACGGAGCCAACATTGTGCACGCACACGGCTACCACCCCGATCTCGTCGTTTCGCATCTACCCAAACGTTTTGCACGCATCTCTACACAGCACAACATCAGTCGGGCAGACTTCACTTTTGGCAAAGGCAAATGGTTAGGTCGATATATGGATACACGTCTGTGGTCTAGGCTAAAGCATGTAGATGCGGTCGTCGGGATAACCGACCATGTGGCGGGCTACTGTATTGATCGCCTAGGCGATAGCCCAACCTCTGTAGTAACGATACTCAATGGCATAGACACGGCAACCTTTTGTCCTCTCCCCGATGAGGAGCGAATGATCCTGCGCCGACAACTCTTCCCTAGCGTGACACCACAGGGCCTAGTATGGATTGTCTGTGGTTCTCTCTCCAAACTCAAAGATCCACTACTGATCATACGTGCCTTTGTCTATCTATTGAGTGTAGAGGCAATACCGAGGGATAGTGTGCTTGCCCTCATTGGTCAAGGCGAACTGGAGGGCGAGTGCCGAAATGCTGCTCTAGGCCTTGAGCAACAGGTGCAGATACTAGGCTTCAAGACGAATGTAGCAGACTACCTGAAAGCCGCTGACGCCCTCGTGACAGCCTCACACAGTGAAGGATTCGGGCTAAATGTAGCCGAAGCACTACTGACTCAGGTACCAGTCGTAGCAACAGACCTACCCGTCTACAGAGAGTTGATGCTGCACGATCCAGCTCTACTGGAGCTACTCTACCCAATAGGAGATGCCAAGGCTCTAGCCAAGGCACTACTGGCTTCCCGCAATATGAAGATCCCCCTAGAGCTACACCAGAGGCTTAGAGAACACCTCAGCCAAGAGCGTATGGCCAAGCAATACGAAGCCCTCTATCAACAATACTAGTTCGATAGAGGGCTTCGGCTATTTTACTATTACCAGCATCTAGAAGTAATGAGCTCTGTGCTAGTAGGGCCTAGCTCTGTATGGCTCTTACCTAGGGAATCAGCACTTTATAGGTTCTCTTGCCAACCTGTATAACATACTGACCCGTAGGCAAAGGCAGGCTATTCTTGCCCTCTGCGGACATGAGGCTAACCACTTCCATACCCTCTAGACCATACACACGTACAAGCTGTGCCTCCGACATGGTCAGGTGAAGCATACCTCTACTCAAAGAAATAGATACAGCCCGATCATTGATAGCGTCTAGACCAACAGTCCCTCCCATGAAGCTGAAAGTAATCTTCTTATCCTTCTCTGTGATACCCGTAATTGGCTTACCCAGATATTCGCCCGTATATAGTATAGAGGCGGGGGAAGACTGATCGGTAAACTCAGTCTTATTGAGAGGACCGGGGAATAGGTCTTCCTCCTCGGTCATGTAAGAGGGACTATTATCTGCAGTGACAATCTGATAGTGAGGATATTCGACTGTACCTGTTCGATTGACGGCATTGAGCTCCCAGAGCGACTTGGAGTAGTCCACATGAGTGATCATCAAACCATGGCCGGGAATATGTGCGTCCCAGCCAGTCTTCTGTCTATTCTCCAGCAAGAAGTACTCATTAGGATTTTTGTCTGAGTATATAATGCAAGCTTGATTGTGGGTATTGATAGGGTCGAGCGTTACAAGCTCTGGGTTGGTAAGCTGCTTGGGCTCGAGCCAACCGACAAACATACGCTCATAAGAGGTATAGCCTGCTGGAGTATTGGCGTTGTTGTTGTACGAGCCACGGTCCATAAGGCTCCATGTGCCCACACCATAGTTACCCATAAAGACTGCAGCCGTGTCGTAGAAGTCGGGCAATCCGAAGCAATGCGTAAACTCGTGGCAGAAAGTCCCAATGCCATCTAGGTTGCGGCCTACAGCCCCTCTGAGCTCCGAGGTGCAAGCATAGCGCTCTACAGCAAGATCCCCGAGTTTAACGCCCTTGTAGCCTGCCTCCGTCATGGTCCAAGCATGTGCCCAAATAGCAGCACTAGGGCCACCCTGAGCCTCGTTGTAGCCAGCATATATGACGAAAACTAGGTCAATAATGCCGTCCTTGTCATTATCATACTCGGAGAAATCCATCCCCCCCCTCTTGGTAAGTAGCTCACAAGCCTCTTTGATCAGCTCGGCCGCTTTGGCATCGTGGCCCGTGAGGCTTCTCTGCCCATAGTAGGCCATAGGGCGGGATACAGTGATTGGCTCAGTAACATCGAATATGGGAGTAAACTGGCCATGAGATTGGTCTGAGAAGTAATCACGAGCACTACCCGTGGCACCACCCTCCTTGTAGCCCTTCTCGTTCATCTGTGCTGTGATGCGCTTCTGGGGATCTTTTACCTTAAATTTAAGGTCACTATACTCTACTAGGAGGATCAATCCCTTGGGGCTCCCCTTGGTAGGGAACTTATCTCTCGCTGCATGCTCACGCAGAGGGCTTGCCTCTCGTTTTTGATAGACGGCTGCCCTAAAGTCCTGAGCAGACAAAGAACTCAAGAATATGCACTCCTCCTTGGTTCTATCTTCTGGATCACGAGCGATGAAAGCAGAAGATGAGATATTGTGCCCATCGGAGAGGGTCGCATACTTGAGGTAACCATCAGTGTCCTCAAAAAGCATAAACCCATCAGTCGTAGTATGATAGTTGAAGTGCTCATCACCCTGCAAAACGATGGTAACCGTAGAGCCATCGGGTTGAGTAAAGAGGCGGATGACTCGATCTGCGGGAGCAGACGATACAATCCCCTGCGCTACAATGAGCGACATAGCACCTAGTAGAGTTTTTCGAGCTACTCGGCGTAAGAAGTTTGTCTTCATAAATCTAAGCTTTAACGTAAGAAAGAATAGGAAAGGGGCTGTGACACAACATGAATCTCTGCACAGCCCCCATAGAGTATCCCAGCATACACCCGAATGCTACTGCCCCAAAGCTAATATCTAAGCTAGTACCGGACCAGCACCCCAAGCCAAGTAGCATTTGATGTGTGGTAACACATCCGCAAACCTTGATAGGTCTTTATTTGACAAGTAGTCTATGAGCAGTAGTAGTACGTCCATTAGAGATCTGCACAACATACTGTCCCGCTGCTAGATGCTTGGGAGAGAAACGCAGGCCTGCGAGATTGTAGACCGCCACTATGTCGAAGCCCTCTGGTACCTGCACAGCATCTGAGGCATACCACACCTTGGGCTCAGCCATAGGCAGGAGCACATCGCTACTATCGCTACTCATTACCTTAAACTCATCAACATTGTGTACTCTGAGCTGATCGTACTTGCCGCCATAGTTGTTTACGAAAGCAACGATGCGCAGATGCTGCTTATTCCACTCATCTTTGAGCTTGATACTAAAATCCTTGCGATAAGTGTAGTTGCTCACATCTAGCCTATCTCCCCATGCCGAAGACGATAGGACCGCACGTACCACACCATTCTGAATGTACTCGGCCTTGCCTGTCTGGGTAGTAGACTTGATTGAGTCCTCGACCAGCATAACCGTCAGGTGCGGATCCTTGGTAAATGGGAGTTCGTTGGCAGCAGACTCACCCTCGATCGTCACATCAAGCACATTAGTATCTTGATTGAGTTTTACCTTACCCTTGACCGATATAGTAGCAGGGAACGAAAGACCTAGCCGAATAATCCTATCAACAAAAGACTCGCTATTGAGGAAATAGGCAGGCCCCTTCTCCACGTCGAAATAGGGGTATATATCCCTATTAACAGCGATCGCAGGCAAGAAGGTTCTCCCCCCCTCAAAGAAGAGTTTATAGGCATCAACGTATGGTAGAGCATAGGCATCTTCATAGATGTGATGCTTGATCCAAACTGCGTCTTTAGTCTTATTAATCGAAATGGTATAGAGCGAGTCTGCGACAGGCATCGAGTGATGCGACTCTGCGGTGAACTGCTCGAAGAGTACCTTCTTGGGCATCAACTCACGCCCCTCCTTGAGCACGAAAACATGTTTGGGGAGCATATTATCCTTGACATCCTTATCCTCTCCTCCATTAACAGAGAGCACAGAGAAATCGATCTTGTGGTTACCCTCCTTAGGGTAGCGAATACCCTTCATATTAATCCGCATCTCCAAGCCCGTAGGCACATCTATATTATCCACGATCAGCTTCTGGAACTCTACGCCACCAGACTTGGCAGAGAGCGTAACCTTCTTGACATTGTCTCTAGAATAGTTACGCATTAGGAAGAACGCCTCCGAAGGTGTGTTCTGCCTTACGAAGTCTGATGCGTCTAGTCGGCGGATCCCTACGTCGTTGAGCGGAACATTGTTGCCCTTGATGTAGGCATACACGGGGAAGTTGTAGTCGGTTTCATCTCCGAATCGGTCGAATGGCGACCACGTAGATCGGTCCAAAAAGAAGTTTGCATTACTCTCTCTGAAGCCTCGCTCATAGCAAGCCTTAACGACTGGCATGACAGCATTGCTATAGCTGGCAACCATGCCAATATAGAGGGGAGTATCCTTCTCAATTGTGATCTCTCGATTTAGGGCTATGGTATTCCACGAGTCCACCTTGACATCTGGAACAGTCTGACTGTGCATATAGGTAGCGGGATCTGCATGTAGGTCTTTGGTCACAAAGACCCTCATCGAACCCATAGTGCTGGGGCTAGAGGCGTGATAGAATACGATATCGGTGAGCTTATTGCCAACATACTTATTGAGGATATCTCCCTTGAGCAGTACAGCCGCACCATAGTCAATAGGACCTCCATGCATCTGTAGGGTAAATGATCTATCCACTCTATCCGTGGCATAACCGACACGTAGTTTATCGTCCTCGGCACGTAGCTCACTCTTGCCTGCACGCAGCTGCGTATCATTAATTTCCGATTTGCCTAGGACGAAGCGTCCTAGATCTTGAGCAAGCCCTAGATTTGAAGAGAAGGCTAGAAGAGCCGACAAAAGTAGAAGTTTCTTTCTCATGAGTTTCTATAGATAAATATCAGAGGATAGAGCAGTGCTCTATCCTCTGACCGAAGTATGAATCGTTATTGATTGACGTGGAGCTTAACTCTAGCAATAGTACCATCTGCACCATGTACGACAGCGACATAGTGACCTTGAGCAAGTGAACCCAAATCGACCTCATCGCTTCCAGTGGCAACAGCCTTATCAAGCACAAGGCGACCAGCTAGGTCATAGACACGTACTGCACGAGCGTTGAAGCCACCTAGCAGCAGAGTACTGCGTACTGCATCGTAGGAGATAGGCGATGCTACCAAGACTTCCTGAACGCTGCCGGGTTCTCCTTCGACTTGGGCAGCCAATCGAAGCTGAGGTACCCACTCAAGGAGCAGTACAGATCTGAGGGTAGGAGCGGCAGGATTCAGTCTAGATTTATTATCCATATAGCGCACAGACCGCAAGACACCACTTCCCTTACCGAAGATAGCATACTGGGCAGGGAAAATATTGTCGGAAGTTCGTGCTTCCTTCCATACCTGCACACAGAGGTGCTTACCTTTCTTGTACTGGAAAGGGGTCTGGAAATCAAACTCTAGACGACCGACACCATTCTTGATCGTAATATGGCCATCGTAGACAAGTGTCATCGTAGCAGGATCAACACAAGCCTCTTGGGGGCTAAGCCCTGCAAGGTCTGGGTTATCAACATTGCCTAGGTAGATCTTGACTGGGGTTGGGGTATTGACTGCGACACCCCCGACGTAGTCGTAGGCTAGACGAGAGATAGTAGCATCGTTATTGAATCCGAGCTCTTCGGCGGGGTAAATAGTCTGCCCTGTAGAGTAGTGCCTCATGAAACTAATAGGCATAGTGGTTTCACGTGCTATTACGTCGTCAGTGATCAGATGGCTCCAAGGCATCGTGCCAGACTTGAGTACCTTGACGTCGAGAGTCTGTGAGCGATTGTTGCTTCTCTCACCGTCACCAGAGAGTACTACCTCGGCAGCGATGCGCATCTTGCCAGACTTGCCCTTGGGCGTGTACTTAACTATACAATCTACCGTTTCTTTGGACTTAACGGTAGGCACCTCCGTTAGCTCCGCTACCACCGTAGCTTGATCTCCGTTCATCTCGAGCAGGCGCACCTTGTATGCACTTTGTGGTTCTGTCCCTTCGTTCAAGATCCTAACGACAACCTTGTTTTGGGTTTCATTGATGATCTCGGATAGCTCAAAATCCTTCACCGCCAAATCCTTCTCGTATAGTCGCTTGACTGTAACACCCTGCACACAGAAGAGATCTCTCACATCTGCGCTACCGATGCTCGTACAGTGGATACCAACATTATAGACACCGTCCTCCTCGATATCAGCTACCACAACCTCTGTCCTGATATCTTGAGCCAAGGACATCGTATAGTACTCAAACTTCTTGAGCTGCTTCTGAGCTTGAGGGCTGGTACCCTTGCCGATATTGATCGAGAAGTCGTGGATCGTATTGGCGACCTCGAGCTGTATCTTGGTAATGATCTCGTAGCGACCACGCAATAGAGAGAGTTTGGGAGAGAAGAGCCAGTCGTCGGACTTCCTTTGGTAGCCAGCAGGGTCAAGCGCCATACGCTCAAAAACGGGTGCTCCACCGCCACTATAGACAAAGCGTTTGCCGTCCTCGTTAGCATCAAGATCTGACCAACTCTCACCATCTCGGTATGTCTTGAAGTCGGTTGAGTAAGGCACTTTGTAGGCCTCACCTGCCACGATCTTCTCTGTCTCTAGAGGCACACCATTGCCAATAGTATTCTTGGGCGTAACAATATAGGAATAAGCCATCACGAAGCCTAGCCTAGAGTCCTTGTAAGTAGTAGTCTTGAGGTTGGTAGCCACCACTTTCTTGTCAGGCATACGAGTGATGGTGTAGGTCACCTCTTCGGGCTTAATGAAGCCATCATGTGCCCCCTTGGCTGGCGCACTCCAAGAGATCTCGATATCAGCACCTTGCTTCTGTGCGCTTAAGTTCTGTACAACTCCGGGAACGTCTACACCAGTGTAGCAACGAATGCTATCAATGACACCCTTACCCTGAGCATTCTCCGCAGTCACATAGTAAGTATGTACCCCAGAGGTTGAGTTGGGGTCTGTCCACTCCATTTTATCCCCAACCTTGGTACTGGAGGTAATCTCGCCAACGACATTATCCCTCTTATCGCGTGCTATCGTGATCTTCGTTATAGACGATAGAGGCTTCCTATCCCAAGTGGTGGTTGGGTTCCTCCAAGCAAGCACAGCCTTGGCGTGATCACCTTTCTTATAAGTAGCTTGTAGCCCCTGTACACGTGCGGGAGCCTTGCGATCCTTTGCCGTTTCGTATGGGATATATAAGCCTGTAATAACATCGCCATACCCTACCGAACCATAGCTCTTGTGCTCACCCGTATCAGGATTAATCTTGTAGACATACTGGAAACCCGACTTATCGGCACCAAGCCAATAAAAATCTCCAGTAGTGTGGTCTACCTCTGCAGTATGTGTATAGTAGGGGACAATCGCAAAGCCATTCCTTTTGATCTCATGCCTTGTGCCTGCAATCTCCTTGAAACCATTGCTAGCGTCCAGCTTAAGAAACTCAGATGCCACGTATTCCCCCTTAGAGTTAGGTCTAGCCACAATTACGTTTAGGTTACCATCATAATCACTAGCGGCAGCCCAAACATAGAACTCGAGGTCTTGTTGCTTGGTATATGCTCCAGTTTCAGTATTGATGGAGTACACTGTAGAATAGGCTTTTTTGTCCTCACGATTACTGCGAGCTATCCCCCAACACTTATTATTCTTATGGTCATAAGTCATGTCGTAGATGACTGGCCAGTCTTTATACTCTTGCGAAGTATGGTCATAGCTCCGGAGCACTTTCACAGCCCCCGTCTGGGTGTCTATCTCCACGAAACGTGCTGGACGAATCTCGTAGGTGTACAAAATCGTCATATACCCAACGTACTTCTTACCCGTGTAAGCACCACAGTGTATCACTTTGATTTTAAATTCATTTAAGGGATCCACGGGTCCAAGCCGATGTATATCGGTAGGCTTATTGGGCGATAGGCGAACGATGCTGGGAGCGGTAGACTTATCTTCGAAAGTTGCCCCGAAGAAAGTCACCCCCTTGGAGCTGCTACCATTGTCCCACACAAAGCCTAGAGGGGGGTCTTGGGCTTCCGAGGCAGTGCTCTCTACTAACAGTGGAGATTTGCCTTTCTCTGGGCGAGTGCTCTCTGCCCGAGCAGAGCCAAAGCTCACTAAGGAGCCTAACAAAGACAAACAGAGTAAAATTTTCCTTTTCATGCTTGTTTTTATTAATATTAAACATACGACAAAACCTCATTGGTTAAGTCTACGACAAATCATTTTCCTTATTCTTGAGCACTAGATCTATGCGCTCGGACAATTAAGCTCGGTGCGCAGCAATCACTTCTATTTTATGGATTAAATCTGGCGTAGGGTCTTACCTACGGCACTATACCAAGGTTACAAAAACTCTCCCCTATGTGGCAACATTAAACTCCTACACCCCCTATATAATAGGCATCTGCAAAATGAATCCCCCTACAAGCCAGCTTGAAACAAAGGTAAGCAAAAATAAAATGGTCTATATTTTAATAACCATCTCACTCCCAGAAAATGAATCGAAGGGACTATATAGCCAGCAGTCCACCGATAATCCTAACCCGATAGTATAAACGAATTGTTAATATTCTATAAACAACTAACCTGTGTTTAGGATAGACAAATAAGGGTTGCGGGAAAGTTTAGACGAAATCAATGGGAAGATCTAGAAGCGTTGTAGGGCCAATCTCGGACGATATACCCACCAATCGTCTAGGATTGATGGGAAGAAAATCCTTTGAGTGGGCATCAAAGGCTCCAGATCAGCCAAAAGGATCTTCATAGATATCTAAAAACCAAATCATTAGAAAACATACAATTTAAGCGACTCTTCGCACTCGCCCGAGTGATATACCCAAAATACAGCTGCACTCGATCTAGGGCCTCCTAGGGGGCAAATATGAGGTCTATCCTTTTTGCCCCAAGCTCAGAGGGGTCGCCCCAACAACATTCTGAAAACTGAGCCAGAATATAAATTCTACCTGCCTAATCTAGTCCCTACATACATAGTCGTGATATTAGCCTATCTTTGTTCCTAGTATTAACGAAACAAAAGACACGGAAATCAATGAAGCAATATCTTGATTTGCTGGCGCATATCCTAGATCAGGGGCAGACCAAAGGCGATCGGACTGGCACTGGCACGATCAGCACCTTCGGCTACCAGATGCGTTTTGATCTAGCCAAAGGATTTCCGCTACTGACCACCAAGAAGCTGCACCTCAAGAGTATCATCTATGAGCTACTATGGTTCCTCAGAGGAGATACCAATGTAGGCTATCTGCAGGAGCGAGGGGTACGTATCTGGAATGAGTGGGCAGACGCAAATGGAGATCTAGGGCCCGTCTATGGGGCACAGTGGAGGTCTTGGCCAGACTATCGAGGCGGAACCATAGATCAGATCAAGCAGGTCATCGAGGAGATCAAGCACAACCCCGATAGCCGCAGGCTAATGATCTCGGCTTGGAATGTGGCACAGATAGACGACATGGCTCTGGCCCCATGCCACTGCTTGATGCAGTTCTACGTAAGAGATGGGCGCCTAAGCCTACAGCTCTACCAACGTAGCGCCGATGTCTTCCTTGGCGTCCCCTTCAACGTAGCTTCATATGCCTTACTGCTGATGATGATTGCCCAAGTCACGGGGCTCGAGGCAGGCGAGTTTGTACATACCTTTGGCGATGTGCATATCTACCTCAACCACCTAGATCAGGTCAAGACGCAGCTCTCTAGAGAGCCTCGTAACCTACCTCGTATGTGGATCAACCCCGAGATACAGGATATTGACAGTTTCAGCTTCGAGGACTTTAGGCTAGAGGGTTATGATCCTCATGCACATATCGCAGCCACGGTATCAGTCTAGATCTACTCCCGTACGCAACTTCTCCCCGCCCCTACCCCAACCAACCATTGAGCTCTATGACACTATCCATAGTAGTCGCGATGGCTCTAGACCGAGCTATCGGACGCAACAATGATTTGCTCTGGCGCTTGCCCGCAGACCTCAAACGCTTCAAGTCACTGACCACTGGGCATAGCATCTTGATGGGTCGACGCACATGGGAATCCCTCCCCAATGGCGCCCTCCCCAATAGGCGCAACATCGTCATCAGCCGAAGCCTCAAGGAGGCCCCCGGAGCAGAGCTATTCGGCAGTGTGGAGGAAGCTCTAGAAGCCGTAGGCAACCAAGAAGAGGTCTTCGTCATAGGCGGAGGCGAGATCTATCGTCAGCTAGTCAAGCGAGCCGATAGGCTATACCTAACCCTCGTAGAGGCCGAGTACCCCGATGCTGACACCTTCTTCCCCGAGATAGACTGGGCGGAGTGGCAGTCCCTGTACGAAGAGGTATACCCTGCCGACGACAAAAATCCATTGGCGAGCAAATACTACGTCCTATCTCGAGCCGAGAGATAGAGCGATATTGGCTAAATGAGCCGAATTGCCGAACTTTGTACTCGGCAAACAATAATACAGACGGAGGATCACTCTCCCCAAAAGATAATATGCAGAAACCAACGATTCCTAAAGGAATGCGCGACTTCGGCCCCGTAGAAATGGCTCGTCGCAACTATATCTTCGATACTATCCGCTCGGTCTATGCCCTCTACGGCTATCAGCAGATCGAGACCCCCACTATGGAGAACCTATCTACTCTGATGGGTAAGTATGGCGAGGAGGGAGATAGACTTCTCTTCAAGGTGCTCAACTCGGGCGACTATTTCAAAGGTATTGAGGACGGAGAGCTCCTCGAGCGCAACCCCCATAAACTAGCAGCTCGCCTATGTGAAAAAGGGCTACGCTACGACCTAACCGTACCCTTCGCTCGCTACGTAGTGATGCACCGTGATGAGCTTACGATGCCTTTCCGACGCTACCAGATACAGCCCGTTTGGCGTGCCGATAGGCCACAGAAGGGGCGCTACCGTGAATTCTATCAGTGCGATGCCGACGTAATCGGCTCTGACTCCTTGATCAACGAAGTAGAGCTAATTCAAATCATAGATGAGGTCTTTCGCCGTCTAGGCATTCGTACACGAGTACTACTCAACAACCGCAAGATACTCGCAGGCATTGCCCAGACCGTAGGTGCAGAGGATCGGCTCATTGATATCACGGTGGCGATCGACAAGCTAGACAAAATTGGCTTGGACAAGGTCAAGGAGGAACTTAGAGGAAAAGGATTCTCGGACGAAACTCTAGGACGCCTAGAGCCCCTACTGCTACTAGAGGGGAGCAATCAAGAAAAACTCGATAAGCTCTCCTCCCTCATCGCAACAAGTGACGAGGGGCTCAAAGGCATTGAGGAGCTGCGCTTCGTACTCGATCACCTAGACACGGTAGAGCTCATGACTGAGGTACAGATAGACCTTAGCCTAGCACGTGGTCTGTCGTACTATACGGGAGCAATCCTAGAGGTCAAAGCTATCGACGCCACAATCGGCAGCATCTCGGGAGGTGGGCGCTACGACGACCTAACGGGTATCTTCGGGCTGCAAGGGCTCAGCGGTGTGGGCATCTCCTTTGGAGCTGACCGGATATATGACGTGATGGCGGAGCTTGGGCTATTCCCAGACGCTAGTAGCACTGGCACACAGATCCTCTTCGTCAATTTCGGAGCCTCCGAGGCCCGTAGCCTAGTCCCCATAGTCGCTCGCCTACGCCGTGCTGGTGTGCGCTGCGAGCTCTTCCCAGAGAGCACCAAACTCAAGAAGCAAATGAGCTATGCCAATAGCATGAATATAGGCTATGTGGCTCTCGTAGGCGAAGATGAGCTCCGCAGTGGAGCACTAACGGTCAAGAATATGCTCACAGGCGAGCAAGCTAGCCTCACGGAAGAGGCCTTGATTGAGCTGCTCACGAAGTAAAAAAGCGGTATCAATTACGTATCCTCTTTATCTCGCCACCCTATTGGGAGATAAAGAGGATCATTGTTTATAGATAGATTTGCACTTAATAATCAAGCAAAAAATGAAAAGCCTAAAAGAAATACTGGAGTTTCGCCGTGCTACTCGGCGATATAGCGATCAGCCCATCGACACCGAGCGTGTACGTGAGTGCATCAAGCTAGCCCAGCTCTCGCCTACAAGCTCCAATATGCAACTCTACGAGGTGTATCATGTCACAGACAAAGCCCTACTCGGTCAGCTTGCAGTGGCTTGTTTCGGACAAGGAGCAGCCAGCACCGCTCAGCAAATGGTTGTCTTCGTAGCACGCCAAGACCTACATAGAGCGAGAGCCAAAGCGATGCTCGCCTACGAACGAGAGAATGTAAAGCTCAATAGCCCACAGGACAGACAAGAGCATCGCCTCAAGCGCTGGGAGCTCTATTACGGTCGGGTGATGCCTCTGCTCAACTCACGTTGCTTGGGGATCTGGGGAGTGATACGCAAATCATTCGCACAATGCATCGGACTATTTCGACCAATGATCCGGCAGGTGTCGGAGGCCGATGTACGTGTATCGGTGCATCAAAGCTGCGGCATGGTCGCACAGACCTTCATCATCGCAATGGCAGAGGCGGGCTATGATACTTGCCCCATAGGCGGCTTTGATAGTCTGCGTGTTCGCCGTCTGCTCAACCTCCCCAGCGGAGCCGAGATAGGTATGATCGTCAGCTGTGGCATCAGAGATCCTAGAGGGATCTGGGGCGATCGTGTGCGTATCCCCTTTGAGCAGATGTACAAACATCGCTAGACAGAGGCAACAAAATAAGAAGGCGGTGTACCGAACTATGCATTCGATACACCGCCTTCCTAATTTATACTCTGAGCTACAAGCCTAAATGCTTCCGAGCCTCAGCTCTGCCACTACTGAAAGTGAATAGATCCAGTAGTCGATCTGCATTCTCCATATCAACAATGCGGCGAGCCAATAGCCCCAGCACCTTGAGGCGATCGTCATCGAAGGTGTAGAGCTTCATCAACCTCGACACCTGATGTACTGTAAAGAAACGAGTATGAGCAGCCACAGAGATGTACTCTAGCTTATCATCACTAAAAGTCTTAGCCTTGACTCTCTGGTAGAAATCCTCGAACCAGCGCTCATCAATCACCAACCTCGGGTCGGCTGGTCTTCCCTCTAGAGTCCCATATCGGCCTCGTGGAGGGATCAGTAGTGAGCGAGCTTTCTCTCTGCTACTACGATATCGGAACATCTCCAAGATACGATCGGCATACTCCAAGTCTACAATCCGCCCAGAGAGCAAACGGAGAATATCTAGCCTGTCGTCTTCGTGGGCATAAAGCGAGAGCAGTCTACAGCTCTGCTCGACGGTAAAGTATCTCTCTAGAGTCGCACTGGCGATCATATCTCTACGCTCACGTGGGAAGGGCGTACGCTTGAGATGGTTGTAGAAGTCGGCGAACCAACGCTCGTCAATCATCGGTCTATCTGGGTAGCCTCCCCTAGGTGGATAGCTGGGCGGATACACCTCTTCGGGAATTGGTAAGGGGATTGTTATCTGAGGTCTAGGCGCCCCCGGGTCGTAGGTCGGTGGGATTGGTTCGTGCTCTGGAGCAGGCATATCGTACGAGTCGAGCTTATCCACACGCTGCCCGACGAAGGTGACAATCAATACATTCATCTTCTCACCAATCGTTTCACGATACTCCCATTCCTCCTGATTACTATTGAACCTACGATGATCGGGCGAACCCATAACAGCTAGGACTTGCTGCATCGTCATTCCTTGGGAGAGCTTGAGGGCCTTACTAGAGAGCCCACACCCCCACAGAAATACACCCATGAGCAAAGTAAGAGCAAAGCTCAGCAACTGCTTGATCATAATCTTATAGTTAAATATGAAAACAATAAGGAGGAACGCAAATAGCTATTGCCTTCCCCCTCTATGACTTTTTGTTGTTGGAGCTATCGACTAGCGGCCAGCTGCAGGCTTAGCAGCTGCAGTAGGCTTAACTCCTAGGTCTACCTTCACCTTGTCAGTAATATCAACAGCGTCTTTGCCTACATGTAGCATCACCCCAGCCTCTAGTACATACGTACAAGCATCGGCATCGGCTATTTTCTTGATTGCAGCAGCAACCTTGGTTTGGATAGGAGCCAATAGCTTCTGCTGCTCCTTCTGTAGTTGCTCCTGCATAGCCTGATAAGATGCTTGGATACGCTCCTCTAGGCCCTGAATTTCTTGCTGACGGCTCGCACGGATAGCCTCCAGAAGCTGCTCACGTTCCTTGACGAAAGCTTCAACCTTGGCCTTATACGCATCTTGCATGCTCTGGATCTCAACATTATACTTCTTAGCTAGCTCTTGGATCTTGTCTTCGGCAGCCTTTACCTCTGGAAGAGAGGTCATGATCTCCTGAGTATTTACCACTGCGATCTTCTGCTGTGCAAGCACTGTGAGTGGTAGTGCAAGGAGCAGAGCCATCAAAATCTTTCTCATCGTTGTTGTCCTATTTAATTTATTTGTTTGGATTTATCAAAAAACAATGCGATCAAAGATAGGGATTATTTTCCAAATCCCATTTTCTGCAATACAATGGCGCTGACGTCTACTGAGGGGTCTGCGTAGACGATCTTGCTGCTTGCCTTGTCTATGATCACGTGATAACCTTGCGCTAGAGCAAGCTCTTTGAGGCTCTTCCAAACTTCGTCTTGGATAGGCTTCATCAAGCTCTCACGACGCTTCATCAACTCACCCTCTGGGCCGAAGTACTTGCGCTTGAGCTCATAAGCGGCCTTCTCTGTCGTTACGATCTCCTCCTCACGCATCTTCTTCTGCTCTGCCGAGAGGAAAACCAAATCACTCTGATACTTCTTATAGAGAGCCTGAGCCTCTGCTTCCTGCCCCGAAACCTCCTGTTGCCACTTCTTGGACAAATCCTCTAGCTGTCGGTTCATCATTTCATAGGCCGGCATCTTACCTAATATATACTCCATATCAACCAAGGCCAACTTCTGGGCTGATGCAGATCCTACGCTCACCCAAAGCAAGGCCAGTAGGGCAAATAGATTCTTCTTCATAACGGACATCTTTTTTAGTGAATAACTCTAGAAAAGTTAAAATTATTGTATTCCGAATGTCAAATGTAGCAAATATCTTGCTTACTAGATATCACGGCCGAGAACAAAGTGTACATTGCTGCCACCACGCTCTCTCGAGAGCGGGCTAGGACGGTCGAAGCCGTATGCCCAATCGATACCGAGAAGACCAACCATAGGTAGCATGATGCGCACCCCTACCCCAGCCGAACGCTTGAGGTCAAACGGATTGTAGCGACTATTATCTCTCCACGCATTACCAGCCTCTAGAAAGCCAAGTACCCAAATCGTAGTGGACTGCTCGAAGATGAGCGGATATCTCAATTCGAGAGTCGTGCGGAAGTATGAGTAAGCATAGTCATAGTCGGCACCTGCGATCGAGCCATTACGATAGCCACGCAGGCTGATAGTTTCATTCGTAAAGCCGGCATACTGCCCACTCATCATATCACCACCCATGTAGTATGTGCCAAAAGGTGAGCGCTTGTGCTTGTTATAGCTACTGATTATACCCCCGTCCATACGTGCCATGAGCACAGGGGTACGCTTAACGGTAAGCGGATTGAGCAGCGGCAAGAACACCTTACCAGAGAAACGCCACTTGTGATACTCAATAAAGCGGTAGCGATCGGCCTCCGAGAGCGCAGGGTCACTGTAGTCTTTACCATCAAACGCCGAGTAAGGAGGCGTCAGATTAAGCGCAACACTAAACTCAGAGCCTCTGCGTGTATAGATAGGATTGTCGATGGAGTTGCGCTCTAGACGAAGCTCAAGGTTGATGTCGTTGGCTCTACCATGGTGGAAGTTGCCAAACGTGTAATAGATCCAGTTATTCAGTCTGTAGTGGGTGTAGTTGAGCGCTCCATACACTTGGAACCAGTTATCCGGCCAGTTGAGGCGTCGCCCATTACCAATAGTTAGCCCAAGAGTGGTGAGGCTCTTGTCCGAGTCATAGGCACTCTCATAGATTGCACTGGAACCTCCATAGCCATAGCCTGCACCATAACCTCCGTAGCCTCCGTAGCCATAGCCATTACCGTAGCCATAGCCACCGAGGTAATATGGATTATTAAGCATGTAGCTATTGACCTGATTGCTGTAATACCTCTGGTCAATGGCAGTGGAGTGCGAGTAAAATGCACTTACACTAAAGAGGTTTGGACGCTTACCACCAAACCAAGGATCGCTGAAAGACAAGCTAGCTTGATGATAGTAACGAGCATTAGACTGGACATTGATAGACAATTTCTGTCCGTCGCCCTGTGGGATAATCCCCTTGTACATGCTTGGGCGGAAAAGGTTCTTGATTGAGAAGTTGGAGAAAGTAAAACCTGCCGAACCAATCAGACCAGACTGGCTCCACCCGATCGAGAGATTAAGCTGGTCGTTGCTCTTAGGTACAAGGTCATACTCAATATCGACAGTACCATTGGCTGGGTCAGGCACAGTCTTTGGGAGAGATTTCTCAGCATCGAAGTGACCGATCTGGTTGATCAGTCGATACGAGTTCATCAAATCCTCCTTACTAAACAGTCTGCCCGGCTTGGTATATAGCTCACGGCGCACAACATCTTCGTAGACGATGTCATTACCACTAATCTTTACCTTATTGATCGTTGCCTGTGGTCCCTCTGTGATGCGAATATCTAGCGAAACAGAATCGCCTACGACACTCGTTTCTACAGGATCAATAGCTGCGAAGATATAGCCATTGTTATAGTACAAATTGCTCACCGCATCTTCGTCCACCTGCAGACGATCCTCTAGACGCTTCTGGTCGTACAAATCTCCAGCCTTCACGCCGAGCAAATGGTTGAGCACCTCGGCATTGTATTTAGTATTGCCTACGAAGCGAATATCCTTGATATAGTACTTATTCCCCTCATGCAGTTTAATATGTAGATCTACCTTGCGGCTACCATCTTGTAGACGTACGATGCTATCGGATACGATCTCAGCATCTCTATAGCCTGCTTGGTGGTAGCGCTTGAGTAGATTCTGTAAGTCATTCTCAAGCTCTGCATCAACTAGCTTCTTTGGCTGGAAGATTTCCAAAATACTTGTCCAGAGTCTTTTGGTCGAGAAAGTTTCATTAGTTTTCTTCATCGCCATACGTAGCTGATGATCTGTCAGCGCTTCGTTGCCTTCGAAGATGATATTCTTGATTTTCGTCTTACCACTCTTGTCGATATGAATGATCAAATCAATGAAGTTCTTCTCCTCGGTCGAAGGTTGCTGATTGATCGTGAGCTTCATCTCACGGTAGCCCTTCTCGTCGAAATACTTCTTAATGAGCTGACGAGTACGATCAAAAACATTGGGCGAGCTCTGCATTCCCTTGCGTAGACCAATGCGCTTCTCAAGTTCCTCCCGATCACTCTTGCCGATACCTGTGTAGGTTACTTTGCCAATACGAGGATTCTCCACAAGCTGTATCTCAATCCAAGCGTAGTCACCCACATACTTGGTGATGAGGATCTTGGCATTGGCAAAATAGCCATACTGCATATACCGCTTGACAGCATCGGTGAGTGCCAGTCCCGGGATATCGATACGTTCGCCCACGGCAAGTGAAGAGAGGCTCTTGAGGACAAACTCGTCGTAGCTAGGTGCTCCCGTAATCTTAACGTCGGCAATAATTTTGGAAACAGGGCGTGTGTATTCTACCTCGGGGTTGTCAATACGTACGCCTTGTAGGCTGAGCGTATCGACCTCTACGGTAGACCTAACTTGTGCCGCCAATGAAGCGATTGAGAGGAAGCCTACGGCTAGGCTTAGTGATAGGCGTCTATACATCGTTGGTATGGGTCTATTTCATTGTGTAGTAATCTTAGCTTAATCGTCGCCAAGCTGTATCTGTTCGCTTGTCTTACCGAAGCGTCGCTCACGATCGCTATATGCTCGGATAGCTTCTAGCAAAGGCTCTCTGCCAAAGTCAGGCCAATAAACACTGCTGAAGTATAGCTCGGCATAGGCGGCCTGCCAAAGCAAGAAGTTACTAATACGTTCCTCGCCTCCAGTGCGGATCATAAGGTCTAACTCTGGAAGATTGGCCGTATCAAGCAGAGCAGAGAATGCCTCCTCCGTTATGTCTTGGCTCGTGAGAGCGCCCGAGGCTTGTAAAGCAACAGCCCGACGAATAGCTCGGACTATCTCGTCGCGAGAAGAATAGCTAAGTGCTAACACCAAACGAACACGCTTGCCTGCAGAAGTCTGAGCCATACAGTCCATAAGGGCCTCATAAGCAGTCTGAGGCAAACGAGAGAGATCTCCAATTGCCTCTAAGCGAATACCCTCTTGAATAAGCTCTGCGCTCTCTGCATGAATAGCCCGCACAAGAAGCTCCATGAGCGCATCAACCTCCTCGGCTG
Organism: Porphyromonas sp. COT-290 OH860; assembly: GCF_000768935.1. Taxonomy (NCBI): domain Bacteria; kingdom Pseudomonadati; phylum Bacteroidota; class Bacteroidia; order Bacteroidales; family Porphyromonadaceae; genus Porphyromonas; species Porphyromonas sp. COT-290 OH860. The sequence continues at coordinate 35,408 of NZ_JRAR01000033.1, forward strand.
GGCGATTCCAGTTCTCCGTACTGAAGGCATATACCGTCAGCACCTCAACTCCGAACTCTGCGGCGGCCTTGAGGGTGGCCTTGAGCGACTCCTGCCCCTTGATGTGGCCTTCTGTACGAGGAAGGCCTCGCTCCTTGGCCCACCTGCCATTACCATCCATGATAATTGCCACATGGCGAGGTATTCTGAGCTCTTTCAAATCTTGATTACTACTATTGTCTATTGTCATTATTTACATTTGTTCCTTTCATCATCAAGCGAATACTACTCCGGATCTAGCGGACAACTTCTATCGCAGCCTCCACTGGGGGCTTCCCCGAACCTATCGCTTGTATATATGCCCAAATATAGCACATTTTACCTAATCACACTGCCCTTGTTTCCTACGTTTGAGCTGATAAGTAAGCCCTAAACTAAGGACGGCAAAAGCATCCCTATTCTTGATCCACGAGGCATTGAGTCGATACGGATCGGAGAGCCATGTACGCCCTGCTTGCAGCGCATCAAGACCGTCGCTCCACGTGTGCTGCCACTGCCACTCGGCCTCTAGGCTGAGCCGCGCACTAAGCCGATACTTAACTCCCAGAGCACAATAGACGCTAGGAGTAGGTATTACCCTACTCTGCGACCATGCTAAGCTCCCTGCTAATCCAGCCCCTATATAAGGAGAAAAGCTCCTTGTACCTAGATAACGAAACTTGTCGCTCAGGGGATAAAAATTAAACTCTCCTCCCAATCTCAGATTGAGCAGGTACGAAGAAAACCGAGCTGTACGCCCCTCTGGGAAGACATTGTCGGCATAGCGTGTATCTCCACTTAACCCTCTATATCCAAGCTCTGTCGTCCAAGCCCATCTGAAGTTAGAATTATATCTACCAATTAAGGATAGGGCTGAAGCATACGAGGTAACGAAGGCTCGGCGTGCAGCATCTCCCATATAGTAGGAAGACCCTAAACGCCCCCCCAGCTCGTAAACATACTCCTGAGCAGAGAGGCGCTGTGTTGGGATCGACAGGATACTGCAACACAGTAAAAGAGGCAGTATCCAGTGGCTTGAGCCGAACTTCACTCCTTGTTTTTATTTAATACTCATCTTTCTTGGGCGCTCCAATCCACAGAGAAGCAGGAGAGCCGACAGGTGTATCTACACTCCCCAAGAGAGCAATATTGTGATTGACTGCATGCTCCCAAGCAAGGACACGTCTATTGGCAAAAGAGGCGAAGTCCCTAGGCTTAGCAATGGGGCCGTTCTCACGCCAAGTACGCCCCATATTGTCCGAAGTCCAAATCCTCAGCCCCACAGAGGGGCTCGCTTCGAATATATAAATAAGGTCATCAGTCTTAAAAATCGAAGCCGAATGAACTGTACCAGCATCGGAGTTGGTATATATACGTGACCAGTCTAAGCCATTGGTTGTGTACCAAACGCTGCGCTGTACTCTAGAGATAATGGCTTGATCCTCTAAAGCGACCAGATATAGGTACCCGCCTATATACTTCTTGACTCCCGAGAAAGCACGATAATTGTCCCTTGGGAAGTCCTTGGGAACAGCTAGAGAAGACACTTTAACCCTGCCCTGCGAATAAACAGCGAAGCGAAGCTCGCCATCATCACCCTTCACTAAGAGAGCCAAATCGGGCTCCTCTGCCGAGAGGCGTGGAGGCAAGACCCCAAGAAGTCCCTCAACCGAACCGATAGCCTCGATCCGCTGCCAGACTTTGCCTAATAGTCGATAAACATAACCATTGGAGGCTAGCGCATAAGGCTTCCTATCATACTCCTCGATATGCCTAATAGTAGCTCCTGTGGGCAGCCCTGAATAGCCCATATCTCGAGTAAAAACACCGTCTTGATAAGTGTAATACCTATTCTCCCCTGCCGTGGCCTCAACTACCCAAACATCATCTACCCTTTTCATGGCATAGGCATACGCATCTTGCTCTAACCTTGGTCTGTCACCGACGGTCGTCACGGGGTCTGCCCAGACTATGGTTTCGGGATCAAATTTGTATTTATTTAATTTGACATTGTAAGCATACTCTATTTTATCTCGATCATCTCCAATGCTCACCTTGACCTTGAGCTCGTGCAACTCCTCGGGGAAGTCGTAAACCTTCTCTGCCTTCCACTCCTCATAAGCTCCGTTGCCTAGAGCTACATATATTTTAGTCCCGGTACTTGCTGTTCCTACCGAGAGCTTGATCTTCTCCATTTTCTTGCCGTATGCAAGCGGCTTTTTATTCTCTATCTTGCCTGTATCAGCGAAGTTCTCAATAGAGAAAAAGACTTTGGATAGCTCTGCATCCTTCTCCGAAGACATCGAGAAGCTGCGGATCTGAGCATTAACAAACTTTACCTCCTGCACCTTGGGATCGGACTTGGAGCCACAGCCGACAGCTCCTAGTGTAGCCCAAATAAAGCCTCCTACAAGTACCAACCGACCGAGTGATGATATATACTTCATATATTTATATGTTACGACACAAGTAAACCGCCCGACAAATGTGCGGATACATTGAGACACAAAGTTAGTAAATATTATTCCAGCTCTGCACTCAATCTCTACTACCTAAGTAACTCTCTAGATACCCTTTTTGGTATGCATCAGCTCTTATGCTACACTCGCCTCGTCCACTAAACCCACATTTTACCCCGATGCCAAACAAGATAATAGGGGTAGTACCAAGGTCTCCCCCTCGGCACTACTCCTAGACCAGTAGTACAAGAATACTGCTGGTGGGCTATCTATCGTACTTACAACAACCGGGTAGTTGGTCAAAGACAGAGCTCTCCGCCTTATGATACTCGGTATCGTAGCCAATCTTGGCAATCGCCTTGCTGACCGCCTGCTCGGAGGCTACGGCAGTATTGAGGCGCAGGTAAAGTATCTGCTCATCTTTGCTCCACCGAGCGTCCTCAACGCCATAAATATCAAGCGCTGTCTTCTCTATCAAGTCCTTGCACATACCGCACGAGCCTCTCACTCCGAACTTAATTTCCTTGGAGTGCTCCGAATCAGGCACTACATTCATCATCGACTTCTTGCCCTCTAACTGTGCGCTAGCATCTAGAGCGAAGACACCACTAGTTACCACTTCCTCTCCCTCGGACAAGCCATCTAGTACCACATACGCTCCACCCAAAGAAGGCCCCAGCTCAACCTCTCTCATCAAGAACGTAGGCATAGATGCATCTCTTTGACGAACGTACACCACAGATCTCTTCCCCGTCCAGAGGACTGCCGTCTGAGGGATAATGATAGCACTCGGATTTTCCCTCAGCTTTGCTTGCACCTCTGCCATGGCATACATCTCGGGTTTGAGTTCCATGCCTGAGTTGGCGATATCGACACGGACACGAGCCGTACGGGTACTTGGATTAATCATAGGGTCGATGAAGGAAATCTTGCCAGAATACTTCCGTCCCGGATAAGCCGTAAGCTTGAAGCCGATGGAGTCGCCAACGCTCAAGAAAGACAGATCCCCCTCGAAAGCATCAAAAACCGCCCACAGCCGAGAGAGGTTGGCGATGTCGAATAGTACCGCTCCTTGAGCAACATAGTCGCCTTGATTGACACGTCTATCCGTGACGACACCACTAGCCGTAGCCTTGATCTCCACGAATGCAGAGAGTTGCTTGGACTGTAGTATGTGATCGATCTGCTGCGAAGTGATGTGCCAGAGCTGGAGTTTCTCTCGGGCGGCCTGAACTAGTTGGGGCTGCTGCATGGCTACCGCCTGCAGCAGCTCCTGCTGTGCTGTGAGTAGCTCTGGCGAATAAATGGTGGCTAAGGTTTGTCCTAAACGTACAGTTTCTCCCGTGAACTTAATATTCAGCTTCTCGATACGGCCAGACACGTGAGCGGTCTGCGACTGCAACCCACGCTCGTCTGGGACAATCTTGCCATAAAGACGGATACTCTTGGCAGGGCTCTCTAGACTGACTCTCGTCGTATGTACATTGGCAAGTGCCATAGCCTCCTCGGAGAGCTGTATGGCAGACGGATCTAGTTCCTCTCCCCCTCCGCTGGTCTTGCGAGGAATGAGATCCATCGCACAGATGGGGCACTTGCCCTGCTTATCCATAACGATCTGTGGGTGCATAGAACAGATCCAAGCGTCTGCAGTATCTCCCTCCGCTATATGGCTATGCCCCGAGTGAGCGCCGCCAGTAGGAGAGCCAAAGAGTAGCCCCCCGAGAAGAAGTCCTCCCAAAGCAAATAGGAGATAGTAGAGATACTTCTTAGTCATTATATTATTTCTAGTCTTCATTGTCTGTCGTAAAAATTAAAAGGAAATGGATAATAACTTCTCGAGCGCTGCAACGTAAGTATTGTAGGCTACGACAGCCTCAATAGCCTTGAGCCGATAGTCCACGAGCTGACGCTCTTGGGCTATCACATCGGCAAGCCCTTGCCGCCCTGCCACTAGCTCTTGTATCACGATACGGCTGAGCGACTGAGATAAGGCATACTGCCTCGCATAGAGATCGGACTTGCGTGCCGACTCCTCTAGCCTTAGACGCAGATTGAGGTACTCGGCTCGTAGCTGATTGTGTAGTTCGGCCTCTTTGAGCTGTGAGGCCTGATAGTATAGCTTGTTCTCTCTTTGCTGAGCCTTATACTTACCACGAAAGATAGGCAGACTAACCTTGATCATAGGCATCAGCATATCATGTCCATTGCCATGATTGCCTAGAATGGGCTTATCGTACGGAGCCACCATACTATACTGTAATCCGAGGCCAATCATCGGGTAGCTCATCAATCGGTCCATCCTGGCTTTGGCTCTGTATGCTCGAGCCTCCGACTTGAGCATCGCCACCATAGGATTATTTTCTAGGAGGCTATCGAGCAGGCCAGCCGCTCGATCGGGCAAGGTACGCCGCTCGAGAGTGTCGGCTAAAGCTACAGAGCTCTCTACCGAACGGTTAAGTAAGGTATTAAATTTGGCTTCAGCTGCCCGGCGCCTAGAGAGCAAGTCTAGGAGCTCATGCTCCAGCTCGGCTCGCTCTAGCTGAATGCGTACGACGTCCGCCATACTGCCCGAGGACATACTCATTGCTCCAGAGCCAGACATCTGAGGCATGGCATTGGCTCCAGAGGTCATAGGTGCGGAAGACACTCCCCTCATGCCACCAGACATACCCGGCATACCTCCCATATCCGTAGAGCTAGCAGGTGAAGTAGAGGCCGACTGCCACACAGAGCGAGGAGGGCTAGCTGAAGATGAACCCGCAGTCTGCACACCAGCTGCAGAAAAACGCCCTAAGGCGAGTTGCTCGAGCTGATGCAGCAGGTCTATATGGCTCTGCACAGCCTTGTACCGCTCACCAAGGCCACAGAGCTCATACCACTGAGCCTTGACTTGATACCATATATTATCTCTACGCTCCCTAAACTGCTCATACGCCATTTTCGCCATTTGCTCCGATTCTGCTCGGGCGGCTTGGCGCACCCCAAACCAAGGGAACATCTGCATCAGAGTTAGATCTGCCACTTGCTTACCCATGAGTGTGTGCATCGGCTTGGGAAATACCCCGAGCTCTAGCTCTGGATCTGGATAGGCTCCAGCCTGTGGTAGTTTCTCGACAGAGGCCTTGTAGAGCGCTAGATCCGCTTGTAGCTGAGGATTGCTGCGGGCGGCCAACTCCAAGTAATGGGGGAGACTATCGGGCTGTACTTCAGTCCCAGCCCTCATCGGGCTAGAGAGCACCGCCACAGAGAGTAGTGCCATAACCCTACATATATATTTATTGTTCATCGTTATTTCCGTCTTGTTGTTTGATTTGTTGCTTGGCTAGTCGTCCCTCTACCTGCTCTCTCCACCAGCATTGTAATACTGGGACTACAAACATAGTCATCGACTGAATGAGCATACCACCAAAAGTGGGTATGGCCATCGGGATCATCACATCAGCGCCCTTACCCGTCGAGGTAAGCACTGGCAGTAAAGCTATGAGCGTAGTGGCAGTAGTCATCGCTGCAGGGCGAACACGCTTGAGCGCTGCCTCTACGACAGCCTCACGAATATCGTCCTTGGTGCGGGGCTGTCTTTGCTGGAAGACTTGGTGAATATATGTCCCCATCAGAACCCCATCGTCGGTGGCGATACCAAAGAGAGCAATGAAACCCACCCAAACGGCAACGCTGAGATTGATAGGAGCCATCTGAAACAGATCTCGAATGTTCTCGCCTGCGATACTAAAATTCATAAACCAAGGTTGACCATATAGCCACAAGAGCATGAAGCCACCCGAGAAGGCAACGAATACCCCTGAGAAATGAATGAGCGAAGCCGTGACCGTCTTGAACTGGGCGTAGAGCACGAGGAGCACGATCAGTAGAGCCAGAGGCACCACGATCATAAGCCTATCAGTAGCACGCTGCTGCTGCTCGTAGTTGCCAGCAAACTTATAGGACACGCCCTTGGGCAATACCAGCTCTCCTGAACGTATCTTCTCCTGCAAGAAGGCATCGGCCTGCTCTACAACATCGACCTCGGCTCGATCGGCTTCTTTGTCGAAGATGACATAGCCAACCAAGAATGTGTCCTCGCTCTGTATCATCTGAGCCCCACGAGAATACTCAATATCGGCCAGCTCTCGGAGTGGTACCTGAGCTCCTGTAGCCGTGGGGATAAGAAGCATTGATAGTGCCTCGGGGCTATCCCTAAGCTCTCGTGCATAGCGCAGACGAATAGGGAACCGCTCACGCCCCTCGACCGTGCGAGAGAGCGCCATACCACCTACTGCGGCGCTAAGTACCTCCTGTAAGTCGGCCACTGGCACACCGTAGCGAGCCATACTCTCTCTGTTTAGCTTGATCTCTAAGTAGGGTGCTCCTACTGCTCTGTCGTAGAAAACCGATGAGGCAACAACCGACGGTGCTGACTTGAGAGCCTGCTCGATAGCCTTACCTCCCTGCTCAATAGCCTCCAGATCGGGGCCATAGACCTTCACACCCATGGGTGCACGCATACCGGTGGAGAGCATAACCAGACGAGCCTCTATGGGTTGTAGCTTGGGAGCAGAGGTAAGCCCGGGCAGATTGCTCACATCAATAATCTGCTGCCATATATCGTTGGCATTTTTAATCTCCGGACGCCACTGACGAAAGTAGGCTCCTCTAGCATCAGGGACTAGACTATCCGATGATATCAGCCTATATCCGTCTTGGGGATTGTAGGTCTGTCCACTCTTGAGGACGAAGGCTCCGTCACTATCTACCTTAAATCGCCTGCGGTGGCCATTCTCGTCCAAGATATACTCGGGGCGATAGTTAATGGTGTTCTCAAACATCTGTACGGGAGCTGGGTCAAGTGCAGAGTTCACACGCCCCCACTTGCCGATAGCGACCTCGACCTCTGGGATAGAGGCTAGTCGCCTATCTAGCTGCTCTACATACTCTAGGTTCTGCTCTATCCCAGTGTGAGGCATACTCGTTGGCATGAGCAGGAAAGACCCCTCGTTGAGGCTAGGCATGAACTCCTGCCCCATATTGCGCCAAATGAGCAATCCGCTCACTACGGTGGCTATGGGTATGATCATAAACTTCCATCTATTGGCCAAGCACCAGCGCAAGATGCGCTCATAGTAGATGACCAACAGCCACAGCAACACGAGAATGAAAGCGATACACCCAGCCACAAATAAGAAGTTGAGGAGCCCACCACTATCAGCCCCCATAGGTAGCCATTCGACCGAGAGGTAGTAGGTAGCCACCAGCAGGGCAATACCTATATTAATATGGTTGGCTCTATTTGGGTGACTCCAGCGATGTGCCAAAAGGTTGTTTACCCCCACTGCGATGAGCCCAAGGGCTGGCAAGCTCAGATAGGCAACAAAGAGCCCTAGACCAAGGACGATGAGGAGATAGTTGAGTACCCTGCGCAGTAGCCTAGAGTTGATCCGCACCGAGAACACCCAATAGGCCAGAGTAGGGAGCAAGACCAACCCCAGCAAGAAGGCCGTAGCGAGTACATAAGTCTTGGTATAGGCCAGCGGAGCGAACATCTTACCCTCCTGAGCCTGCATAGCGAATACAGGTAGGAAACTCACAATGGTGGTAATCATCGCCGTGGTTATAGCACCCGAAACCTCCGAAACGGCTAGTGAGATAACACGTAAGAGAGTCTTGCCCCTAGTACGACCTGCATACTCGGGTAGCTCCAGATAGCGTATGATACTCTCAACGAAAACGACACCGACATCGACCACCACACCGATGGCGATCGCGATCCCCGATAGGGCCATTATGTTGGCCTCAACACCTGTGTACCTCATCAGAATAAATGTACCCAACACAGCGATAGGTAGCATACTGGCGATGACGATAGAAGCACGGAGGTTGAGCACCAGTACAATGATGACGATGATGCAGATCAACACCTCGTGCGAGAGGCTCGTCTCGAGCGTACCGATTGTTTCTCGGATCAAACCTGTACGGTCGTAGAAAGGGACTATGGACACCTTGGACACGGTGCCATCGGCTAACGTCTTCTGAGGCAAGCCAGAGTCCATCTCCTTGATTTTGCTCTTGACATGGTCTATGACCTCTAGAGGATTGGAGCCATAGCGTGCTATAACCACGCCTCCCACGGCCTCTACGCCCTCTTTGTCGAGCCCACCACGGCGAGTACTAGGGCCTATATTGACGAAGGCAATATCCGAGATACGCACCGGGACACCCTCACGCACGGCCACCACAGTCTGCTCAATATCCGAGATACTCTTGATATACCCAAGCCCTCGGATGAGATACTCGACCTTGTTGATCTCCATTGTTTCTGCCCCTATGTCTAGGTTGCTCTTCTGTATGGCGCCCATAACGTCCATAACCGAGATGTTGAAGCGGTACATAGCATCGGGGTTGAGATCTATCTGATACTCCTTGACGAAGCCACCAGCCGAGGCCACCTCGGCAACTCCCTCGGCAGATGAGAGTGCGTACTTGACGTAGAAGTCCTGCACCGTACGTAGCTCCTCGGCGTCCCAGCCTCCCGTAGGCTTACCAGTCTTGGGATCTCTGCCCTCGAGCGTGTACCAATAGATCTGCCCGAGAGCCGTGGCATCTGGCCCGAGAGAGGGCTGAACCCCATCGGGCAGCGTACCAGAGGGCAGGGAGTTGAGCTTCTCCAAAATGCGTGAGCGGCTCCAATAGAACTCCACATCATCGTCAAAAATGATGTAGATAAACGACATGCCAAACATCGATGAGCTGCGAATAGTCTTCACCCCCGGGATACCCAAAAGCGAAGTCGTGAGCGGATAGGTGATTTGGTCTTGAATATCCTTGGGCGAACGCCCCATCCACTCCGTGGCTACAATCTGCTGATTATCCCCAATATCAGGAATGGCGTCTACGGGGATTGGATTGCGTGGGATAACTCCTGCGTGCCAATTGAACGGAGCCGTTGAGATCCCCCAGACCACGATCAAAATCAGCAGTAATGTCGTTATGAGCCTATTCTCTAGGAAATAACGAATTAATCTATCTAGCATAATTATGTATTTATTTAGTCGGTCAATGAACAAGAGAGCTTGGGTAGCTTCGGCGGCACCGTCTCAGCCCAAGGGGCTAAGCCAATAGCCAACCTCGAGTAGCGATACGAGACTACGCCAAGGCTCATCACAACCCTACTGCCTCCAAGTCGTGATAGGCATAGAGTGAGCGACATACCTCGACAAGCCTAAGCCAGTCGAAGCAATGCAAGCGATAAAAGTCTAAAAAGGATACAAACTGCTAAATGATGAGCTTGCGATAGAGGATAAAGTGTGGGCTCTGGCTCTGCCTAGTCGCCTCAAAAGGCGGGGCTTGGCTTCTGTAGTATTGATTGACCTCGAGAGAGCTTGTATATCGCCATAGGTAGGCGAAGAGATTGGTTACCGAAGGCGTCAAGTTCACCTCGGGGCTACATTCCTTGTTCTGGTCGATCGTGAGCTTCAAGAAGTAGAATTGACTAGAGCAGCAACTGGCCGACTCATCGGCGACGGCACAGCAACCATCGGTATCCTGCACACCTCCCAAGGCAACCTCTACAAGTCTGCCCATGCAGTAGTGCGAGCTTATGGCTATGCCAGAAGACACAAAGAGGAAGAGGGTTGTTAATATGGATAATACAAATCTCGTCATACTGATCTAGTCGCAATGAAGAGTCAAAGTTACCAAAATATTCCAAATCTCCAGAGCTCCCAAACAGAGCTGCACATTCCTCCTTCCAGCGCAACAATGTTGATCTAAGTTAGTCCTAAAACTTGGCTTGGCGTTAGGTATCCTAGCCGTTTTCTGGGTCTTCGATTGTGCACATTCCTCCTTCCAGCGCAACAATGTTGATCTAAGTTAGTCCTAAAACTTGGCTTGGCGTTAGGTATCCTAGCCGTTTTCTGGGTCTTCGATTAATTTTGTGTTGTATTTTGATACACATATCTTGACTTATTTGCTTGAAATCCATCTTCTTAGGAATGTATTGTCTTGCGAGTTTATTGAATAATTCGACATGAGGTTTATCTGTAGAGCAGTAGGGATGGGCAAAGTATACAGGCACTTTGAGCGCCTTCTCAATAATTTCATAACTAGAGAATTCGGTCCCGTTGTCCGTGGTAATGGTCTTCAGTAGCCCTCTTCTTGCTACCCCCTTCATTTCTTTGCTGACAAGTATAGCTAGTTTCTTGGCATTCTTGCCATGCTTGAGTTTTCGAATCATCCCGTATCCGGTGACTCTTTCTACCATTGTCAGTATGACATCTTGATTGTGTGCCCCGACAATAAGATCCATCTCCCAGTCTCCTATTCTCCCCTTATTTTGCACAATAGGATCTCTCTGCTCAATGCTCTTTTTATTGAGCTGCTTGGGGCTTGTAANAATAAGATCCATCTCCCAGTCTCCTATTCTCCCCTTATTTTGCACAATAGGATCTCTCTGCTCAATGCTCTTTTTATTGAGCTGCTTGGGGCTTGTAACAAGTTTAGGGGTCTTACGTTTCTTTAGGGCATGTCGCGTATGCTTCCATAGATCTCCTCCCATATTTTTGTCCTCATGGATATACTCATAGATACGAGACTTCCCTATAATAGGAATCTTATTTTGAGTGCAATACCCGGAGATTTGTTCGGGAGACCATTGCTCCACGGCGATATAGAAATTGACCTTCTTGCGTATTTCGGGGGTGAATTTAATCTTCCTCTTTCGGAAGCTACCTGCTTCGACAGC
>NZ_JRAR01000034.1:0-11851 GCF_000768935.1 Porphyromonas sp. COT-290 OH860
AAGGGGGAGGATACCCAAGTTGAAAAACACTGCCTCAAGTAGCAAAAAATGACTCTAGAGAACTGAAGCAGCGAAGGGGTTCATTGCGCAATAGTCTCCCAAAAGGACGAACGGCTGTACCAAGACATCACTCTTGGCACAGCCGATACTGTTGTTGAAGCATTAACCCCGTCGGTATAGACTACTTCGCCGAGCTTTTGGTGCGCTTGGCTACTGCACGAGGTTTCTTTTCCTTGGGAGCCTCCTTGGCAGGGATCTGACTCTTGAGGATCTCGATCTCCTTCTTTAGGGATTCGATGTATTCGTTCTGCTTGTCGATCATCTGCTCATAGGTACTGATCTCATCGGTACCGAACTCCTGCGGAGCGACCTTCTCTAGGCGGAGCTTGAAGTCGCTCAAGACATTCATATAGTTATTGAAGGCATCGTAGGCCGAGTTGTACGGACTAAAGCCACGTCCGCTACTACCAGTATTCATATAGTAAAGGTGGTCTGCACTCTGCAGATACCTCCAGTCCTGCCGTAGGCGATTGTCCTTGGTCAGGCGTACACGCTCTCCCATATCGGCGAGCTTAGTTAGGACGCCTTTCTGCAAGACGTTGCCAGTCCAGTCGTTGGTACTCTTCGCTTCACCCGAGCTGCTTATGGGGCTACTTACCTCAAGCGAGCCGACTGCCTTGTGGCTCTTGATAAGCTCGCTAGGCAGAGCAAAGCCCACCTCGTACTGACCGGATAGGGCAGGCAGAGCTCGGAAGAAATCGAAGATGCCAGACTCGGCACGATTGAGCCCTCCTAATACCTCGTAATTCATATACAGATTGACGACCTCTTCCTCTTGTGGCAACCATTTAATTCGGTTGAGCATCTTATCTGCCGTGACTGGGTACTCGGGCGAGTCATAGCGGCTAAACTCCTGCGTGATCAACTCTGTCAGACCAGAGTTGCGTAATAGGAGCTTGAGCTCAGGCTCGACCACAGAGCTATAGATGTAGTTGGGACTCTTCCAGCCCAGCACATGCTTGGCTCCCTCGGTGATCATACCCTTGAAGCCAAAGCTACGAGCCAGATGTGCTATCTCATCGCTATAGATCAGCTCAGTATTGCACAGCACCTCAGAGGCAGCTGCCCCGAAGCGATCCCTTAGCTTGGTTTGCTGCTCCTGTATCTGCTCGCGAAACTCCTCGGGATCTATAAGCGAACTGAGCGAATAGGCATACGGCGTGGCTAGCATCTCGACACGTCCAGTGGCCACAAGCTCTTGGAAGCTATCTAGCAAATCGGGCTTGTGCACCTCCATCTGCTCGATCGCTAGACCAGAAATAGAGAAGCTGACTTTGAAATCTGGGTAAGTGCGTAGCAGATCTAGAAGCATTCTATTGGCTGGTAGGTAGCAGATGTCTGCGATACGCTGGAAGATCTCGATATTCTGAAACTCGTCGTAGTAATAATGCTCACGAGCGATGTCGAAGAAGCGGTATCGTCTTAGCCTCAAGGGCTGATGAATCTGGAAGCACAAACAAATCTTTTTCATAATGCTGTGATGATCTATCTGGTAAGTCTATTGTATATATCTCGCACCTTCTGTCCTGCAGCCTCCCATGTGAGGCTATTGACTTCCCGTAGTCCCTCCTCCTTGAGGAACTGGTGCATCTCGGGATAAGTGATGAGGGCATAGATGGCGTCGGCCATGGCCTCTACGTCCCAGTAATCTACCTTGACGGCATAGTTGAGGATCTCGGCACAGCCGCTCTGGTAAGAGATGATCGAGGGCACGCCACACTGCATCGCCTCGAGTGGTGAGATCCCGAATGGCTCCGATACCGAGGGCATCACGTAGACATCGCTCGACTTGAAGACCTCGTACACCTGCTGGCCTTTCATAAAGCCTGTGAAGTGAAAGCGGTCTGCGATATTGTACTTGGCCACTAGGCGAATCATGGCGTCCATCATATCACCACTACCTGCCATGATGAAGCGCACATTACTCGTATGTTCCAGCACACGAGCCGTTGCCTCAACGAAGTATTCGCACCCCTTCTGCATCGTGATACGACCGAGGAAGGTAACAATCTTCTCGGTAACACTAGCCTTTTTGGGTAATGATAATATTGAGGGAGAGAGCGGCGTCACGGCATTGTGCACGGTAGTTACCTTGGCAGGGTCTTGGTGGTACTTCTCGATTACGGTGCGGCGAGTCAGTTCACTTACGGTGATGATGTGGTCGGCGTGATTCATACCGTCCATCTCTATGGCGAAGACACTTGGGTTCACGTTGCCTCTACTGCGGTCGAAGTCGGTAGCATGTACGTGCACCACTAGAGGCTTACCCGTAATCTGCTTGGCATGGATACCAGCTGGGTAGGTGAGCCAGTCGTGAGAATGTATCACATCGCAATACTCGCTGCGAGCGATAACGCCTGCGACTATGGAGTAGTTGTCAATCTCCTCGAGCAGATTGTCTGGGTAACGCCCCGAGAACTCGATACAGCCCAAGTCATCGGTGTGTCTGTGGCTAAAGTCTGCATATATATGATTGCGCAGACGATAATAGGTATCGGTACTCATGCGCTGCCCTAACCTCTTGACTAGATAGTCGTGATCTACATCTCGATAGACCACAGGTGTATTGCCAGCGCCAATGATAGAGAGGAAACTCGTGTCCTCCTCACCCGAGGGCTTGGGTATCACGAAGGTAATATCCATATCGCCTTGAGCTGCCATTCCCTTGGTTAGTCCGTAGCTGGCAGTGCCAAGCCCCCCGAGAATGTGTGGTGGAAATTCCCACCCAAACATTAAGGCTTTCATATTTATTTGTTGATGGGGTTCATATTCTCGTATTTCTGTTTTGCCTCCTCTAGCAGGCTAAGCGAGCGAATGATCTCGCCGACGCTCATCGCCAACGAGATAGCGCCACGCCCTGTATGTGGTGGATTACCATCGAAGAGCTCACTAATCGTACCTACGCCGTGCTCGTGTACCTCCTCTTCCATACCAATGAGGGTGCGCTCGATATACGATAGAGCCCCACGGCCATAGATCTTGAGGTAGGCCTCGAAGTAAGCCCCCAATAGCCACGACCAAACCGAACCGTTATAATAGGATAGCTCTCGCTCATGCTGCGATCCGCTACATCTGGCTCGGTAACCCTCGCTCTTGGGGCTAAGAGTGCGTAGCCCCTTGGGCGTGCGTAGCTCTCGGGTCACAATCTCCACGACACTACGCTGCACTGCACGGGGCAGAGGGGTATAGGGTAGCGACACAGCGAAGATCATATTGGGTCGGACGCTCCAGTCCTTGGCGGCTTGATGAGTAACGTAGTCGAAGAGGTAGCCGTGCTCATTGACGAAAATGGCATTGAAGTTGCGCTCTATGCGCTCACGCAAGATGTCCAGCTCGGTATTCCACTCTTGCGGCCTTAGCTCTCGGTAGAAAAGCAGAGCATTGTACCATAGAGCATTGAGCTCGACTAGATACCCCTCTCTCTGGATAACCGCCAACCCATTGAGCTTGGCGTCCATCCAGCTGATAGGGCGACCCTTGGCATAGACATAGAGTAGCCCTGTATCCTCTAGATGCATCTGACTATGCGTATTGCTCATATAGTACTGGACAAGGCGACTAACAAAAGCTCCATATAGCCTACGAGCCTCATCTCGCCCATAGACACGGGCGAACTGCTGTACGCACCACACGGCCCACAGTCCTACATCGGGGTCGGAGAGATGGGTCAGCAGAGGCGAGGCATGCCTACCACTCATGAAGTCATCGAGGTCTGGGATCACCGTGTCCATGATGCGATAGTAACGCTCTGGAGCACCTGCGTATATCGAGCAGCCGGGAAGCGCCACAAATAAATCTCTAGCACGCACACCAAACCAAGGATAACCAGCCAGCAAGTAGCCGTCCTGCTCATTGGGGCGGTAGTAGAACTGCTGCGCCGAGCTAAGCAGACAGGAGCGGAAGTCTAGGCGAGGGATACGCACCTCAAACTCCTTAGCGAACATCTCGGGGAGGAGTGCTGGATCCACCTCCTCTATCCCCGCGGAGAAATAGACGGGTTGATCCTTCTCTATGACACACTCGAAATAGCCGGGTACATACAGATCCTCGGTGTGCTCATAGCCTCGCTCACGTTCTTTGTGGTAGAGGATATTTTCATTCCAGTGTGGAGCATAATGAAACTCATGCTCTTTGGAGAGCTGCATACACAGCCTCGGGTATCCGGGGTATAGACAAATCGCCTGCCCATGGCGTAGCGCATGGAGCGTGCCGTCAATCTGCTCATTGCGATGTGTGAGCATCTTGACATCTCTGAAGGCCAAGAGTGGTGAGAAGCGCAGGCTCGTCTTACTGTGTGCCTCCAGCAGAGTAAACTTGAAGATGATGCGATGCTCATAGTGGCAAAGGAAGAACTCTCGCTTGAGAATTACCCCCCCCACTCGGTAGGTCGTAGAGGAAGCGACATCGACATTGTACTCTCTGATGTACTTGTGACCAAGAGGACTAAAGACGTCGCCTCGATACTCATGCACTGCTATATTGAAGGGCACGCCATGCTGCACAATGGATAAATCTAGCGAAGAGAGCAAAACGTGGTTGTTCGGGCTTAGCTCCGGTATTGGGATAACTAGTGCGCCATGATATTTGCGTGTATTGCAACCCACGATACTTGAGCAGCAGTATGCCCCCATACGGTTTGTGCGGATATACTCCCTCTGCAGAGATTCGTCCAGATTAGACATCAAGCGTCTATCAAATTTTAGATAGCTCATAATCTGTGTTTGATCTAATAAGATACGCCAGAGGCCCTCGAGCGATTGATGGATCTGATGTTTCTTGAGCCTCTTAGCTTTATTTTCGTGCTAAGTTACGATTATTACTTGACAACTCCTATAATTCTTTTGACTGAAAATTAAACTTTATTACAAGGGGCTGCACCAAAATTCACTCTTGGCCCAATCAACCATCAAATCCTGCCAGAGCACATCAATCACATGGGTTATCTAAGGACCTGTGTCCTAATCTATTTTGTCTATTGACTATGCTAGACACATCAGCACACATCAAGGCACGAAGAGCTAAGGTAGCAACTGGCGAAAGGCTATGTCTACATTACCCAATCCCTCCAGCCAACGAATACTATTGCTAGACAATGATGCAAGCAGACCTCGCTCATTCGCCTACATCTTCGTTAAATATTGCAAAAGAATTAGCTTCAAATTTGCATAAAGAATAGGTCATTTATAAAAGCCGTCGGAATCCCTACCTTAAATTGAAGGACTAATTGGGTACAATCCGTGGACTAATTCGCCAAGATGCACCCACCAATCCTCAAGGATTAATGGGAAGAAATACCCCGAAACACACCACAAACGAATAAAAACCACTAAAAGAATAGACACAAATACCTAGCTATAAACCAATTAATAAAACCTCGTTTTGGGCGGTCGTTTTCGTTTGTCTGGGAGCAGGAGCCAAAACGAGGTCGGACTCAATCTAGAGCCTTCTAGAGGGCAAATACGAGGTTCAATCTTTTTTGCACTCAAGGAATGAAACAAGCTCAACCCTACTCCGAAATCGTAAAGAAAACATAAAACCCTACCCACTACCTTTAATTACCCTCACGGCATCCCCAATAAATACTACCAACCATGCAGAGTACTTGTCCAATCTACCGTACATTTGTCAGCATGAAACTGTCTGCTGCTCTCAGCAGCCTAACCCAAACAAATCTATGATGAAGTATTATACCGAGCGCTATCAGCCTCTAACGCCAACCCAAATACTAGATCTCGAGCGCAATGGCTGCCGATGCAACGATTGGTCACGTGTCCTAGTGAGCAATGGCTTCGAAACCAACCGCTGCCGTGATGTACATTTCTCAGGAGATGTCTGGCTCTCACGCCTAGACAGCCAGATCAAGCTTGCAGGAGGAGTCTGCAAACCCGCTGGCATCTACCACGCCCACCTACACAACTGTAGCATAGGCCCCAACGTCTTGATAGAGCGCATACATGAGTATATATCGGGGTACAACATAGGCGAGGGGGCCACGATCGTCAATGTAGATCGGCTCTTTGTCAGTGGCAAGACCAGCTTCGGCAATGGTCTTGGTGTGGAGGTGCTCAACGAAACTGGCGGACGAGAGGTTTGGATCTCGCACAATCTATCGGCACAAGTGGCCTATCTAATGGCATTCTATCGCCACGATACACAGCTTATTGAGAGGCTTAGACAGCTCTCACAGAGAGAAGCCGAGGCACACACGAGCGATAGGGGTGAGGTAGGAGCGCATGCCCTAGTGCGCTGTGTACGCAACATAGAAAATGTCAATATCGGCGCATACGCCCATATCGAGGGAGCTTCTCATCTACGAGAGGGTACAATCATCAGCACTAGAGAGGCTCCCGTACATATAGGCTACAATGTCAGCTGCATCAACTTCATCATTCTCTCCGGTAGCCGTATCCTAGACGGAGCTACGATCAGCAACTGCCTACTCGGTCAAGGTTCTAGACTTAGCCACCTCTTCTCAGCTCACGACTCGCTCTTTTTCGCCAACTGCCAAGGAGAGAACGGTGAGGCTTGTGCCGTCTTCGCAGGCCCCTACACCGTCAGTATGCACAAGTCTAGCCTGCTTATCGCTGGCTACTACTCCTTTCTGAACGCAGGCAGTGGCTCCAACCAAAGCAATCATCTCTACAAGCTCGGGCCGATACATCAGGGTATCGTGGAGCGAGGCTCCAAAACCACTAGCGACTCATATATTCTCTGGCCTTCACATATTGGGCCATTTACACTAGTGATGGGGCGACATGTAGATCACGTAGATAGCTCAGACTTTCCATTCTCTTACCTCATCGAGGACCACAACGAAACCTTTCTCGTCCCGGGCGTAAACCTGCGAAGCGTAGGCACGATACGTGATGCCAAGAAATGGCCAGAGCGAGATCGGCGCACCGACAGCCACAAGCTAGATAATATCAACTTCAACCTGCTTAGCCCCTATACCGTAGGCAAGATGCTCAAGGCTCATCGACAACTCTCGGAGCTAAGCCAGCTACTAGGCAACACCGAAGACCACAAGATAGCTTACCGCAATATGCGCATCCGCCAACGAGCTCTCGAGCGGGGCATCAGACTATACGCCATCGCCATCGTCAAGTTCCTCGGCAACTCTGTGATCCATCGGCTGCGCAACTGCCCATGCAGGAGCGATGCAGAGGTGCGTGCGCACCTACTTCCCCAAAGTGAGCGTGGCCTCGGTCGTTGGATAGACCTATGCGGTATGCTTGTCCCCCAGAGAGAAATAGAGCAAACGATAGAGGCCATCAAGGCAGGGCAGATCGCCAGCCTCGACGAGCTCAACACCACACTATCTAGTCTACATCAAGAGTACTACGACCTTGAGTGGCCGTGGGCCTATCGGGAGATGCTTGAGTGGTTCGGCTTAGAGGCCGACAAGATTACCTGTGAGGACATTAGACGCATTGTAGACGAATGGGAGCGCAGTGTAGTAGAGCTTGATCAGATGCTCTACGAAGATGCGAAGAAGGAGTTTGCCATGAGTATCAAAGTAGGCTTTGGGCTAGCGGCAGGTGCAGATACCCGAGAGGCAGATTTCGAGTGCGTGCGAGGAGGATTCGACACCAATCCATTTGTACTAAGCGTATTGGAGCACATCAAGACGAAACAAACCCTAGCAGACAGCATACGAGAGCGCCTCGGTGTATGACAGAGTTTTTGCTTCTCTCCAACCCTCATCGGTCGGGCCTCTGTGGTGTAATTGGCTAGAGTACGACTAACATTATTAATTAAACCGATAAATCCACCACCGAGTAACTAAATGTTTTGTATATTTGAACCGCAATTTTGGGCACTCGTACTCTTGACAGAGCTCGAATACCTAACCGAAATAAATAAAACGCAATGGCTAACAATAAAGCAAACCTAAAGGCAGAGGCTTTCGCCTCCGTAGTAGATGGCAGAGATGTTCGTCTGGTTTCTCTTGTCAATAAGCAAGGGGCAGAGGCACATTTCATCAATCAGGGAGCTAAACTGGTTTCTCTGGTAGTGCCAAGTAAACAAGGCTGGGTAGATGTGGTGATCGGGCATGACAGTACAGCCGACTACCTCTCTAGCGAAGAGGCTTATTTCGGAGCAATATGCGGTAGATATGCCAACCGCATCGCCCATGCCAAGTTTGCCATTGACGGCCAAGAGTATAGTCTAGCCATCAACAATGGGCCAAATGCACTGCATGGAGGGCTCAAGGGCTTCAACTCTGTCGTTTGGGACATCGTGGAGCAAGAGGCCAATCGTGTCGTGATGACCTATACCTCACCCGACGGCGAGGAGGGCTATCCCGGAGAGCTTGCCGTACAGGTGACCTACACGCTCACGGACGACAACGAGCTCTCGATCGACTACGAGGCTACGACCACCAAACCCACCGTACTCAACCTAACCAATCACGCCTACTTCAACCTCTCGGGCGACGGTGATGCTAGCGTACACGACCATACCCTAGAGATCAATGCCAAGGAGTATCTGCCCACCGACGACACGGCTATCCCATACGGCAAACCAGAGGCAGTCGAGGGGACACCATTCGACTTCCGCACACCTCACCTCATCGGCGAGCGCATCGATACACCTATCGACCAGCTTACTTGGGCACGTGGCTACGACCATACCTTCATATTGGACAAGCCTCTAGGCAAGCTCGGCTTCGCAGCTCGCTGCTCTTCACCCAAGACTGGGGTAGTGATGGAGGTCTACACCGACCAACCGGGGGTACAGCTCTACACGGGCAACTGGATGAGTGGCAATATGCGAGGCAAACATGACGCTCGCTACCCAGCTCGTGCGGCTCTCTGTCTGGAAACACAGCATTACCCCGATAGCCCCAACCGCCCAGAGTATCCCTCAACCCGCCTCAACCCGGGAGAACGCTTCCGCTCGACAACTGTATTCGCATTCTCCTGCAAAGAGTAAGGTTTATCATAAGAGGAGAAATATAAGATCAACAACTTTAATAGACTCAAACAAATGAATCAAGTAAAACAGCAGCAGAGCTACCTCATGCCGTTTATCATCATGGTGGTGCTCATGTCGCTGATTGGGTTGATTACGAACCTCAATCAGCAGTTCCAAGGGCCTATGCAAGCGGCCTATCTGATTAAGGGGGGGAGCATGACCACGACACTAACCAACATGCTCAACTTCTCGTTCTTCCTTGCCTATCTAGTGATGGGTCCTTTTACCAATCGCTATATCGACAAGAATGGCTATAAGAAGTCGCTCGTTTTCGGCCTATTCATCCTCATTGCAGCCTTCGGTCTGTACGAGCTGTCGGCCTATGTATTTGAGACATTCGACAAGCCTCACTTCGAAGGTGTAATCGCAGAGGCTAAGGCTGCAGGCGATGCTTTCGTTTACACTGGAGCAGTAGAGGTGCCTAAGGCATACTACGTATTCCTAGTGGCTGCATTCGTGGCTGGTACTGCTCTGACGTATCTGCAGGCTGTGGTGAATCCATATCTCGTGGCTTGCGACGTTAAGGGAACATCTGCTGTACAGCGCCAGAGCATCGCAGGAGCTGGTAACTCTCTGATGACGACCATTGGCCCTCTATTCGTAGCCTATGTGATCTTCCAGCAGAAGAGTGGTCTAGACATCAACATCACTTCGCTCTACGTCCCCATCCTCGCTCTGATCGCACTCGTGGCTCTGATCATCGTAGCCCTTGGCAAGATCCATCTGCCCAGTATCGCTAGCGCCGAGAAGAAGGAAGGCGAAGTACTTGAGAAGAGCGTTTGGAGCTTCTCTCACCTCGCCCTTGGTGTGGTAGCTATCTTCATGTATGTAGGTGTAGAGGTAGCCGTTGGTGCCAACATCACACTCTACGCCAAGGATAGCGGATTCGACGTATCTACTGCTGCTACTATGACCTCTCTCTACTGGGGTGGTCTGCTCGTAGGACGTCTACTTGGTAGCTTCCTTAGCAAGATCAGCGCCAATACACAGCTCGTGGTAACCTCTGCAGCTGCCGGGATCCTTGTGGCTGCTGGTATGGTGACGAATAACCCTTGGATTATGGTTGGTGCTGGACTCTTCCACTCAATCATGTGGCCTGCCATCTTCTCGCTCGCTATCGACAAGCTCGGCAAATACACCTCTGCTGGTACTGGAGCGCTGATGATGGGTGTAGTCGGTGGCGCTGTCCTACCTCTCGTACAGGCTGTAGCTGTAGACTTCATCGGTGGCTGGCAGTGGACTTGGGCAATCGTAGTAGTTGGCGAAATCTATCTGCTCTACTACGCTCTAGTAGGTTACAAGGTAAAGCAACTGCCTTAGTGGTCGATTGACGAAGAATAAATCAAGTAAGCTGGCGAATGGCTGAGTCGCTCAGCCATTCGCCAGCTTACTTTTCGATAAACCGCAAACAACTTAAAAGAACAATCAAATGGATACAGCAAAAATTAGAAGCAAGTTCGCCGAGCTATATGGCGAGGCTGGCGTTCTCTACACCTCACCCGGTCGCATCAACCTAATCGGTGAACACACTGACTACAATGGTGCATTCGTATTCCCCGGTGCCGTAGACAAGGCTATGTATGCCGAGATTCGCCTAAATGGCACAGATAAGATTCGTGCATACGCCCTAGACCTAGGCGAGAGCGCAGAGTTCGGTCTCGAGGAGTCTGATGCTCCCGAGCAGAGCTGGGCACGCTACGTCTTCGGTGTAGCGCGTGAGATTCAGAAGCGTGGACACAAGATCGGTGGCTTCGACACTGTATTTGCTGGGGATGTGCCTCTAGGAGCAGGCATGAGCTCGTCGGCAGCGCTAGAGAGCACGTTCGCTTTTGCACTCAATGAGCTATTCAACCTTGGCATCGACAAGTTTGAGCTTGCTAAGATTGGTCAGGCTACCGAGCACAACTATGTAGGCGTGAAGTGCGGTATCATGGACCAGTTCGCCTCTGTCTTCGGCAAGGAAGGCCATCTCATTCGTCTAGACTGCAAGAACCTTGAGTACGAATACTTCCCATTCAAGCCCGTTGGCTACCGTCTGCTACTTGTAGACTCTGTGGTCAAGCACGAGCTTGCCAGCTCTGCCTACAACAAGCGTCGTGAGAGCTGCGAGGCTGCTGTAGCTGCTATCGCCAAGCGTTACCCCGAGGTGAAGTTCCTGCGTGACGCCTCTATGGCTCAGCTTGACGAAGTGAAGGGCGAAATCTCTGCCGAAGGCTACATACGTTCGGAGTATGTGATCGGCGAAGTGCAGCGTGTACTAGACGTATGTGCTGCTCTAGAGCGTGGCGACTACGAAACGGTAGGACAGAAGATGTACGAAACGCACCACGGCATGAGCAAGCTCTACGAGGTAAGCTGTGAGGAGCTTGACTTCCTCAACGACCTTGCCAAGGAGATGGGCGTAACAGGCTCTCGTGTAATGGGTGGTGGCTTCGGTGGCTGTACGATCAACCTAGTCAAAGACGAGCTGTACGATAAGTTCAAGGCAGAGACTAAGGCTCGCTACATGGCCAAGTACGGCAGAGAGCCTAAGTTCTACGACGTAGTGATCTCCGACGGAGCACGTCGTCTAGACTAGAATAGCCGAGGACTTATCCTCTATACAGAGGCCACACATCAGGCTCAATCAATAGTCATTGAGCTTGGCGTGTGGCTCTCACTTTTTGAGTTTGCACTTACTCTCCTACGGAGACCGTTGCACGGCATTTTGCCGCTTTTCGGTTAGAAACGTCGTATATATCTCTGATTATTACTATCTTTAATATGTAATTAACTGTATCGACATGGCAACCAAACCAACCGAACAAGCTCC